>JAUWLJ010000016.1 GCA_030613705.1 Chloroflexota bacterium | reverse complement strand
ATGTGGACCAAGGCTGAGATGAGAATAAATAGGGCCAACAATCCATGCATGACTTGCCAGGCTTCGTAAGGGATACGCAGTTTCTTTTGCCAAATTGAGGTTACAACGAGCAGGATCAACGCATACAGAGATAGTGAGGCTGTCGTTGTGGCAAGATTCCCACAGCTGGCGAAGGGGTTGAGCCAGCAATTCCCTGGATAACCGGAAAAAATCAGGATCAGCGGGTGAACCAGGAGAAGACCGAGAGCAACTACGCCCATTATGTTATGGAATAACTGCAGGGAATCTTCGCCGAAAGGCTGAGCGGCAGCATTAATGCGGGAGATCAGTGCAAATTCTAAAGCCATCAAAGAAAAGCCAACGAAACCAGCGCCAACTGCGATCTCCACAATAAACGGTTTTGGAACCCGAGTCGGATTGGAGAGCAGCGCTGTATCAAGAGGCAGAGTAATCAGAAAAATATATATGCCGAAGAATATTATGCCGCGTATCGTCATCTTCATAGGAAAGAAAATCCTTTCAAATCATTTTTAAAAAGGAATCTGAAACTGAGCTAATTTTAATACGAAATTCTCGCCTCCACATAAATCTTTCTGTCCGGAAAGCAGGAATAAAGGAATTTTTTCTGTCCTCTTCCTTAGAAAAACAGCTCTTATTACTGTCCAGAAGATAATCCAAAATCCTCTAACAACCCTTCAACGGTGAAAGCGCTGCCTTCGATAACCGCCACCAGGAAGACCAGGGTGACGACAATAGTTGCGATATAAATCACCGGCATCAAGAAAGTACGCCAACCTTTAAGCTCATGCGCAGTGGTAGTACCGATCCACACACCGAAGAAGGTTAGCAGCAGGGCTAAAAACCGTGCTACCGGTCCAATTACTGGGAGAAAACCCAGAAACTCGAAAATATGGGCACCCTGGGCAAATCCCATCACTCGCAAAGTGGTTGTGTAATCCGCTTTACCTCGCAGCACTCTCGCCGCCACATAAAGAAACAGGACCGAAAAGAACCAGATTGCATATCGCATCAGGATATTGACCACGTCCAATTGTCTCTCACTGGTCAACGATTGCAATATTTGAGCGAGTAGGGCGATCAGCAAAGCTGGCCCAGTCATATAAGCGTCTTGGGCAATCTCCCAGTAAGCTTCCCGGCTGAGCTTGATGGCCTGGAAAGCGTAATCAAGCCATTTTCCCACCTGACTCAAACCTTTCCCAAGGACCGCAAATGTCCAGGGTTCCACTACCGGTTCTACCGGACGCTCAGGCATCGGTGTGGGACCCGGGAGGCCAACTCGTGATTTTAGGATCGCCATCATTTCCTGGGAATTGCGGGTCTCGGGGACTTCCATATCAGCAGGGTGGAAGATAAAGGCGTCGGTCTGCTCACCACCCAGGCCGCCGTGGTTTCCGATCAGCTCTTCCAGCGCGGCAACAGTACCATCCGGATACAAGGTACTGTTGAGGATCAGATCGCCGGCATTGGAGAAATCCGCGATGCGCCGCACCTGCCAGGAGCGTAATTCCCCATCTCCATAAGGCATTAATGGATCCTCGCCAACCACATCACCTGAGTGCAGATTGCGCGCCCCATTCTTGCCAAAAGCAACCGGTTCGCCATCATCTTCATAAGCCACCACAAAACCAATCCCCTCATGCTGCACCAGCGCATCCACCATGCCAGGATAGGCAGCGTTGAGCTCATTGAGGCTGACCTTGCGTGGATGCAGGTCAAAATATACTTGGGCCAGGTTGCCGCTATAACACAAAGTCACCTTGGCAGGTTCTACTTCCCGGGTTCCGGGCTGCTGGTCAAGGTTGCTCTTCATTGTGCGTTGCGCCACACTGACCATGGCGCGACCAATGGTGCCAGCCAACTTGCTGTCTTCAAGATTCTCAAGTTCACCCATCATCGCAGAAACGCCGATGGTTCCATCATCGCCGCCGCCGGTTCCCACCGCACTTGTACCTTGGGGAAGCTGCTCTTTAATGAAATCCAGGATGCCAATCTCATAACGCTGCTCAAAGGTTGCACCGAAGGATTGACCATGATCGGACAGCAGGATGAACTCGTAGGGACGCGGCGCATCACGCTCCATCACCATCAAGATGCGAGAAATTACCCGATCAAACTGCTGCAGGGTGAGCATAGCATCGCGTGTCCAGGGACCTGAATGATGGGCAACCTCATCATAACCGGCGAAAAGGGTGTAAATCGCGGGAACGCCGCGGATGATATCCAGAATAGTCAGGTAGCCACCTATATCGCGCAGGAAGATGTTTGTCGCTGCCCGAAGTATGGGGTAGCCATTGTGCAGCCTGTTCAAGCGCGGTTGGACATCCTTACGCCGCTGCTGCCAACCCTGCCACACTTCCTGAATCATGTCTCCAAAAAACAAGACCAGGACGCGCATGAAGAAGTATGGGTTTCGCATCAGCAGATACATATCCTGGGCGCGTTTCTTCTTGTCTTCTTTAGTTTCCGCTTTTATTTTCGAAAAGGTCAGGATTGATTTCGTCGCATCACCACTGAACATGTTACTGATACTGGAGCCCCCTTCCAGCAGTCCACGACCGTTGGAAAGCTGTGGCTCGATCTCCGCAGCTGCCTGGCCTCCGGCCAGGATGCGGTTGCTCTCTTTATCCAACCAGCGAAAGGCGGGGATATTGTTATTGTTGCCCTGCAGGATGCCCGCCTGACAGGCGGGTGTCGTTGCAGGGAGTCCGCAGTCCACACGCGAAATTTTATATCCCTGCTCATCCATCATTTTCTTGATGGTAGGCATATAACCGTCTTCAACAGCTTTCTGGATGTGCCAGTAACTCAACCCATCAATCTCGAGCATCACTACACCGCGCGTGTTCTCTCCTTCTGTGATCTCTGACTGCCTGGCAGCCAGACGCTTAACCAAGTTTGCATAAAAGGATTCGTCATTATCGATATCCAATAATGTCGTCAGGATTGTGTTAACCAGGGAAAGGAATAAACCACCGAGAAAAGCTGCCCACAAACCATCGACTTCAAAGCCTGGCATAAGTGCAGAGGTGATCATGAGTACCAGTGCATTGATGATGAAACCAACCAGAAAAATAACCGCCCAGCCCAAGGGGACAGCTAATAACAAGATCAGTGGGCGGATAAGAAGATTTACAATACCCAGCAATAATGCCGCGGCGGTTGCCACCACGAAAACGGAAGTTCCGCGGACTGGATTGATATTGATCCCTGAAATAACCCAGGCTGTTATCAGCAGAGAAATTGTGTCCATAAACCAAACGACCAAGAACCGGACGAGAAGACGAATTAGATTCACCAAAGTTTTCATGCGTGGATCTCCTTTAATTGCCATATATAAAATGTATTGATCCCTTAGTATTTTATTACAACCTTATTTTGCCTCTGAAAATCAATCCATAGGGCGGGAATTATTCACGCACCCACCTGGAAAAAAGTTTCGCTGGCGATCATTATTTCAAAATATGGTTTTTCCGAAGTAAGGGTGAGCGGTATTATCAAGGGAAATCAAAGTACCTTTCAACAAATCGCGCAAGATAAGCGGAGATTTGCTTAGATTGAGATTGGGTATAGGAAATGGGTAAATATCTGTGATTAAGGCACACTCAGCTCGGATCAATTCATTCATCCTGGGTGGGTAAATACGGCATTTGCGGTCCCTCAACTCCCAGGAGTTCGGAGAGTGCAGCCCGCATTGCAATGCGATCATCCCAGGGATATTCAACATCCCCGAAGCACATCGATTGTTCATGTCCTTTCCCACAGGAAATTACGACATCACCAGGTTCCGCCTGGTGGATGGCATGCCGGATCGCCTCGCCCCTATCTGGTATTCGCCAGAAGGATTCACCTTCCTGAACGTCTTTCGATTGCGCCCCTTCAGCCATCTCAGCCAGGATAACATCCAACGATTCGGTGCGCGGATCTTCTGCGGTAAGAACAGATATATCTGCTAATTGGGCGGACACCTCAGCCATCATGCGTCTCTTGGTCCGGTCGCGCAAGCCAGCTGAGCCAAATATGGCGATCACCCTGCCTTTCGTCAGCTGGCGTGCGGTTTGCAAAGCTCTCTGTAGGGCATTTGGAGTATGAGCAAAATCCACGATCGCCATAAAGTCCTGCCCTAAATCGATCACCTCCATCCTGCCTGGAATACTCTGCATGGCAGAAATGCCTTGCTGCACAAAGTTTCCCTCCACTCCCAGCCCCACTGCCGTGGCAGCGATTGCTGCCAGACAATTGGGGATATTATATGCACCAATTAAATTACTTTCAATTGCTATTTGCAGATCCCCTGCTCGTGCTGTAAATCGCAATCCATGGAAAAGAGGATCGATTTTCTCCCCGCGAACACCCACCCCTGCCTGTAAACCATACGTCACGATTTGGACATCAGGCCCTAAATCCTGCACTAAATCCCGTAAATACTCATAAGATATATCATCCTGGTGCAGAACTGCCAGGCGTGGATTTCCTCGCTTTTTGGAATGAGTTACGGCCAATTGCGAAAACAAACGACCTTTAGCAGAGCGGTAGGCATCATAGCTGCCGTGGTAGTCAAGATGTTCATGAGTGATATTGGTAACAACAGCCAAGTCGAATTCGCAGTAAGCCACTCGCTGCTGCTCCAATCCATGGGAGGTCGCCTCGAGGACGACATGGGTTATCCCAGCAGTCACCATTTCTGCAAAATATTGTTGCACGTCGGGTGCTTCAGGTGTCGTGACATGGAATCCAGTATCCAGAACTCTTCCCCCGATCTGAGCATTGACTGTGGAGATCATTCCAGCCTGAATGCCGGATGCTCCCAGGATTTCGAAAATCAGGTTTGCAGTGGTGGTTTTGCCATCTGTCCCGGTCACACCGATTACGGTCAATTCCCGACCTGGGAAATCGTAAAATGCCGCAGATAATTGAGCCAGTGCGAGCCGTCCGTCTTGTACCTCAAGGTAAGGAACATTAATCTCTGCTATTGGACGCGTACCTACGACAGCTACTGCACCTCTACCAACTGCCTCAGGAATATACTGGTGCCCATCAAAACTTCCCCCCTCTAAAGCGACGAAAATATCTCCAGGTTTAACCTTGCGCGAATCGAGCACAATCCCCGATATGTTGGTCTGATGTGAAACTCCGCTGAAGGTTTGCGGGAAATTGCTTACTAATTGTTGCAAATTGACTTGGTGCATAATTTATGAATTACGCCCAAGGAAGATCCCTGGGCGTAAAAAGTCGAAATACCAGCTAGATAATATAGATCAATATCATGAAGATGCGATGTTTTTAGTAAAGACTCTGTCGCATTGACTCCAGCTGCCCACTTACGGAACCATCCAATATCCTATCGCCGATGCGGATGATCAGGCCTCCGAGAATTGCTGGATCAACCCGGAAGGTAATTGTTGCCTGGTCTCCTATCTTAGAGAGAACATCCTGCTTTACCGCGTCTTTCTCCTCTGCGGTGAGCGGTAGGGCGCTGGTGACCTCGGCTGAGGCACCACCTACCTGCTCTCCTTCCAGGATAACTACCTGACCAGATTTCACGCCAGAGAAGAATTCATCAATCAATGCGCGTTGACGCTGTTCATCCAATGAAGCATTGATCAACTTCTGTGCGGCCGCGATCGCCAAAGCTCCCACCTGACCACGCAGTTCACCAAGGATTCGCTCACGTTCGGTCTCTCCTTCAGCCAGCGCATCTTCACGCTTCTTTGCCGCATCAGCTTCAGCCTCCGCAACGATCTCTTTACCCTGTGCCTCGGCTCGTTCGTTAGCCTGGCGAAGTATTTGGCTCGCATTTGTTTGGGCTTCAGAGATAACTTGTTGTGCTTCTTCCTCGGCGTTTTGTCTGGCCTCCGCAGCAATACGGGCGTCTTCCAATCCTTCTGCGATGGCAATCCTTCGTCTCTCCAATAGTCCCAGGATAGGTTTGTAAACCCAAGCACGCAGGACCACAAAGATGATCGCAAAATTGAAAATTTGAACAAACAAATAGCCTAGATTAAGTCCTAATCCTTCCACTGGGGTGCTCCTTTCTTGAAAATTATTTCAACTATATCTACCTGCAGTGAGAGAAATCTCTCCTTCATATTTCTTCGCCCACATGCACCTCAGCTTTATCCAACGAACAGGATCAGGAGAGCAACTACCAGGCAGTAAATTGCCACTGCTTCTGCAAAGGCAATGCCCAGGATCATATTGGTCTGAACATCACCACTGGCATCTGGATTGCGGGCAATACCCTGTACTGCCCCATTCACCAGCAATCCAATTCCAATACCCGCACCGATTGTTCCGACCATGGCCAAACCGGCTCCGATTAGTCTTGCGGCTGCGACTTCCATGCGATTTTGTTTACCTCCATGATTTGTTGCAAAAAAAAATATTTTAACCGGGTATGCATTACCCGAATAATAACTAATTAAGCGTGAGCTTCCTCACCCTCATGATTCTCACCATGACCTTGCGTGGCTTGTGCCATGAAAACCATTGTCAGCATGCCGAATACAACTGCCTGGATGAGACCGACGAAGAATTCCAGACCCAAGAACAACGACTGGACAAATACAGGGATCAGTGTACCGATAACAAACAAGAGCACAGATCCAGCAAAGATGTTGCCAAATAAACGGAAAGAGAATGATAAGATTTTTGAGATTTCAGAAATCAGCTCCAATAAACCAACACCGAAATCGATCACCCCAAACACTGGACGTTTGAAGATGGCGCCCACGTTGATAAATTTCGTGAAGTAGCTCGCCCCCAAAGCCCGAACACCCATCACCTGGGTCATTAACACTGAAATCAAGGCCAGCGCAACTGTGAAGTTCAGGTCGGTCGAAGCGACTCTCACAAAGGGAACCAGGATGTAGCCATCGTCGAGAACCTCAGCGGCGGCCTCACTTGATGGTTTGATTAATGTGTAAACACCCGGGATGACTTCCTCAATGGGGTTACCACCATGTTCGGCAAGTTCTATCCTGCCAATGCTATCCACGCCGGGGATCAACTCCATCCAGTTCACAACCAGAACCAGTAGAGTAATGGTAGCAAAGAATGGGAAAATGCTTTTTGCCCATTTACCAGCCGTTGATTCGGTGAGATTATTGATACCTTCCAGGATCGCTTCTATCGCCCCCGGTATCCCTTTCGGGATAAGTTCACCGCTGCGAACAGCTCGAGTTACCGCTATGGCGATCAAGATCAAAATCACATCGGCGATTATCGTTGCAATTAAGGTATTGGTGAGGTAAAAATTCCCGAATAGAGGCGATTTGGATATATTTTCTGCCGGCAACTGAATATGCGGCAGAACTGGGGCATAATATCGTACAGCTATTATGTTCAGAATGACAAACAGTAAGATAAACCAGCGATTCACGCCATAACGCCATTTCTTACGGGGTTTTTCCACGATCTATGCCCTCCTCATCTTCCTTTGAATTTTGTCCGGATGGCTTAGCGAAACGGGAGGTGGCTGATTTCACCACCCAAAACATGACAACTAAAGTCACAGTCACGCTTGCAATCATGAGAATGACAGTGAAAAGCGCATCGCTTTCAAATCGACTGTCTAACCAACGTCCGCCGAAAAATGCGGCCAGGATGATTATTACAGTCAGGCAACCTACTTGACCGGTTATTGCTGCCAGCGTCAGGTTTAGCGATCGCAGAGCCGTTTTCTTATCGGATTGATCACCTGTCAGGCTCATGGCGCGCCGATTCTATCACATGGGTATAACACCCGTCAATGTGCAAAAAAGGACAAATAAAGGTTACTTTGTCAGAACTTCCATTTTTCACTGCCATAACGAGATTCTCAGGTCAATTTATTTTAAAACAAAGCTGATGCTGCTCTCGCAGACCACTCTGCCCAAGGTCCAAACAACGTTCCCAGAAGGATGATGCCAACGACCAGGATTGTCAGGGCCAGCGCGTAGGGACGAGTCAAGGGTACCGGCTTGTTCTCATCCTCTGACCGGTATAAATAGACAACCTTCAACACTACCAGGTAGTAATAAAGACCCACGATAGTATTCAGCACTCCGATAATCGCCAACCAAACTAAACCAGCTTTTACTGCTGCAGCGAATACGAAGAATTTTGCGACAAATCCACCCAGGGGAGGCATACCTGCCAAAGAGAGGAAAGTCACCATTATAATGATCGCCAGCGTTGGAGAACGCCGGCTCAGGGCTGCGTAATCCGCGATCTGGTCTGAACCGGATATACGCCAGAAAGCTGCTACGATACCAAATGCAGCGAGGTTCGTGATCACATATACTATCATGTAGAAAACAACCGAAGTAATGCCCAATTCTGACAGCGCAGCGACTCCGATCAATGCATAGCCTGCATGGGCGATCGAGGAATATGCCAACAGGCGTTTAATATTCTTCTGGGGAATTGCCATAGCGTTGCCCAGAGTCATCGAGAATACTGACAATGCGGCAACGATGATCACCCAATAGGGGATCACCACTGGATCGGCGTAAACGGTCAACAAAATTCTCATCAGGACAGCGAAACCAGCTGCCTTTGATGCCGTCGAAAGAAAACCAGCCACAGGAGTAGGAGCTCCTTCATAAACATCGGGTGCCCAGAAGTGGAAGGGAACGATAGAAATCTTGAATCCAAATCCCACCATAACCAAGATCAAGGTGCCCATGGCCAGGGTTAGGGATACTTCACCTGTCATGACCATCTCGGTGATCTCGTAGATATCGGTGGAGCCCGTAAAACCGAAAATGAGGCTGAAACCATACAACATAACCGCAGAGGTCATCGCGCCAAAGAGAAAATATTTGAACCCTGATTCGGTTGACTTATTATCTAGCGTATAAAACCCAGCCAAGATATAAAGTGGGATGGATGTCGTCTCGATGGCTAAGAACAGCATGATCAAATCAGCGGAAGAGGCCATCAAAATCATTCCGATTGTAGAGACGAGCAATAAGAAGTAGAATTCCCCTCTTTGACCCAGGGACTTCATCTCCATGGCAAAAAGACTGGTCAATGCTGCACCAAACAGGAATAATAAGGTAAAGGAAAAACCCAGCCAATCGTGGCGCAGCATTCCACCCCAAACCTCCACGGATTCATCACCTGGTCGGGAGAAAATCAGGGTCAACAAGAAGACGACCGCGAGGCCACCCGCAGTTAACCAGCCCAAGCCACGTTTTCCCTCACCACGCAAGGCCAGGTCGTATACCAGCACGATCAGACCCAGCACTACCAGCCCTATTTCCGGCAGGATTGCCCGGATCATTATGGAATCTATGCTACTGAACACCTAAGCACCTCCCAATAGGCGCATTATGGTCTCAACTCCGGATTCAACCATCGTAACCATAATTGTTGGATATACGCCAATCACAATCAGTACTGCACTCAAGAAAACCAAAGCAACTTTGTCCAAAATAGTGACATCACCGAAATGCCCAATAAATTCTTCAGGCATTTTTCCGAAGAACACCTTTCCGATGATGCGGATAATATACGATGCGGTGATAACAATCGAGATTGAGGCAACGATGGCGATCCAGGGTTGGTAGCGCCATAATCCCATGAAGATGGGAAATTCAGCCACAAACCCAGAGAAGCCAGGCATGCCCATCGATACCATACCACCAACAACAAAAGCCGCAGCCACCAGCGGCATGAAGCGTGCGAATCCGCCTAGCTTGGGAATCTCACGCGTATGCGCCCGATCATAGATCACACCCACAACAGCAAAGAAGAGAGCCGTCATAATGCCATGCGAAAACATTTGCACGCCTGCGCCCAGCATCCCATCGCCGTTCAGAGTGGCGAATCCCATCAAAACCAATCCCATATGTGATACTGATGAGAAACCAATGACATACTTGAAATCGGTTTGCACCATGGCGATGAAGGCTCCATAGACCACATTGATCAAGGTAAGCACGATTATCCATGGCAAGTGGAATCTTGCGCCTTCAGGCAGCAACATAATCCCTACTCGCAAAGCTGCAAATGCACCGAGTTTCATCAGCACGCCCGCGTGGAACATCGATACTGCGGTGGGCGCCGCAACGTGGCCGTCCGGGCTCCAGTTGTGGAAGGGGAAAATACCGCCCAGGACTGCAAAACCGAAGAATATGAAAGGAAACCAGAATTTTTGGAAGGCTGGTGAAAAATCGGCGGTCTCCAAAGCCAGCATGTTGAATGTGCCCAACCCGGAGGAGAAATACATCGCCAATATGCCAACCAGGGCGATAACCGATCCAATAAAAAGGTAAAGGGTCAATTTCATCGCCGCGTACTCTCGGGTGACCTTCCAACCCCAAATGGCGATCAGCAAGTACATCGGGAACACGGCGATCTCGTAGAAGAAGATCAATCCGAATAAGTCAAGGGCTGCGAAAACGCCGAATACACCAGAGGCCAGGATAAACAAGAAAAAAAAGAATTCGCGCGGCCGGTCATCGATCCCCCAAGAGATCAGCACTCCGGTGAACATGACGATTCCAGTCAAGACTAACAAGGGCGCACTCATGCCATCTACACCAACATGGTAAGAGATATCCAATGGTGGGAACCAATCGTATTTCTCAATGAACTGGTATCCGCCGATCGAGGTGCTATATGAGAAATACACCCAGGTAGAAAGCGCCAAGGCGACGAACGATGCTGCCAGGGCTGTTACCCGAATTTCTGTTTTCCTTTCACCGGGAATTAATAAAATGAACAATCCGGCGATGATAGGGGTAAAGATGATTATGCTAAGAAATGGGAATGGCATCATTCACCTCAATCAAGAATAGAGCGAGTAGAACATCATCACGGCCCGGTTGATCACATTCAAAAGTACTGCGGGCCACACACCGATCAAGAGCATCAGCACCATCAGAGGTGTGATGATGAACGCTTCTCGGATATTAATCTCACTAAGATGTCCTTTCCATCGCTCATTTAATGGTCCATACAAAACCTGCTTGATTCCCTTTAAAACATAGACACCTGTAAAGAAGAGACCGATCATACTCAGAATTGTGAAAAATGTGAAGATAGGCCAGACGCCGCGAACCACGAGGAATTCGGAAATAAAACCACCCAAACCTGGCAATCCCAGAGATGCCATCGAAGTGAAGATCAGGATGCCACCATAGACTGGGATCAAGGGGAACAGCCCGCCATAATCGTTCAGGTTCCTGGTATGGGTACGTTCATAAATCACACCAACCAGGAAGAACATCCCTGCAGCAGCTAACCCGTGGTTAAACATCTGCAATACCGCCCCATTTAGCGCCAGGGTGGCGCTCTCCGAGTTAATGGCAAATGCCGCGGCGGCCACACCCAGGATCACGAATCCCATATGATTGACTGACGAATATGCCACCAATCTCTTAAAGTCATTCTGACCATAAGCAGCCAGGGCTCCGAATATGATCGCCATGGTGGCCAGGAACGCTAACGCGCCTGCGTAATACTTGGATTCAGCAGGGTAAAGCGGCAGTACCAATCGCAAGAAACCATAAGCCCCTAATTTCAGCAGTACACCTGCCAGGATCATCGAACCTGCAGTCGGTGCCTCAGTGTGTGCGTCAGGCAGCCAAGTGTGGAAGGGCCACACCGGAACCTTGATCGCAAAAGCGATCACAAATGCCCAGAAAGCGATGGACTTTACCGTGCTGACTGGAAGACCCATCAGAGTCCCTTCCAAGCTGCCCATGCGTTCGAACAGAACCAGCATATCGAAGGTGCCTGCTACAACCCCGATCAGCTGGATCGCCAAGAGCAGTCCCAACGAACCGGCCATTGTATAGATCATGAATTTGAATGAGGCATAAGTGCGAGATTTGATCTTACGTCCCCAGATTTCTTTCTCGCCTTTCTCGCTTCCCCACTGGTTGATCAAGAAATACATCGGAACCAGACCAAACTCCCAGAAGACAAAGAACACCAGCAGGTCAAGAGACAAGAATACACCCAGCATTCCCATTTCCAGCAACAGGAAGAAGAACATATATACTTTAACTCGATCCTTGATGTTGTAGGATGCCAGAATGGCCAGCGGGATAAGCAAAGTCGCTAACATCACCATAGTAAGCGAGATGCCATCCACGCCTACATGATAGGAAGAATTAATCGGTTCGTACCAAACATAGTTCTCTTGAAATTGGAAGCCGGGCTGATTCGGGTTGAAGTTAAACCATAAGATCAGTGATAAAGCCAACGGGATGAGGCTTCCCAGGAATGCCACCCAACGCTGCAGTTTCACCTCTTCCCGCGGTAATAGAATTACCACGATGGCTACAGCCACCGGGCTAAACAGGATCAGGCTGAGCAGATTATTTATGATGAATTCCATTCTTGGCTCCTGAAACCATGAATTTACTAAACCTCAACAAGGGGCGATTTTGTTCGATGTGATCATGGCTGCGATAAGAAAAACAGGTAATAAAACAATGTGCCGAAGGCGATGATCAATGTCATGATCATGTACTGTTGAACGCGGCCAGTTTGAATAAATCGTGCAGAGCGACCAATACGTTTCACGCTCTCACCGACGAAATCACCAAATCCATTCACGATCGGCTTATCAATATAGTTGCGGAAAAAACCACCTAAACTGAATGTCACCCGTGCGGAAGCATGAAGGATGCCATCGATAATAGTGCGATCGAGCCATAAGTAGGTAAATGTCCGTGAAATCCAATATGCCGGTCGGACGAAAATTAAGTCATAGAGCTCATCAAAGTAGTACTTATTCTTCAAAAGCTTATAAAGTGGGCCTAAAGGTTTCTCGAGAGGATCAGGTGCTCCGGCAGGAATGTCCTTGTAAACAAACCAACCAAGAATTAATCCGCCAAGCGATACTGCCAACGAAATCAATAAGGGAAACCAGTTGAATGTCACCGCTTCTGGATGTTCAGCTAAAGTCTCCCCGACGAAATCATGAATGAAGTTGGGGATAAAACCACCAATGAATGGGAAGTCCAGGGGAATACCGGGCCACCCGGCTGCGATCGCGAAAACAGCCAGGAAAATGAGTGGGAAAGTCATCGTCCACTTCGACTCAACCGCGTGATTAGCTGACTCAGTGCGTGGTTTTCCAAGGAAAGTGAGCGTGATCTGGCGCATGGTATAGAAAGCAGTTAACAAGGCTGCCAACGCCAATACAATCAATACAACCCAACTTGAATGGGCAAAAGCATCAGCTAAAATCTCATCCTTTGACCAGAATCCAGCGGTAAAAAACGGGAAGCCTGATAGTGCCAGACCACCAATCAAGAAGGTCCAGAAAGTGATCGGCATTTTCTTCCGCAAGCCTCCCATATTGAACAAATCCTGGGGATCGATATCCTCGCCAGTGTGCAGAACACCGTGCTCCACACCGTGGATCACAGATCCGGAACCCATGAATAATAAAGATTTAAAGAAGGCATGAGTGAAGAGGTGGAAGGCTGCGGCAACATAAGCTCCAATACCTATGGCCGCGATCATGTACCCAAGCTGTGACATTGTTGAATAAGCGAGGACACGTTTGATATCGTTCTGAGCGAGAGCGATCGTAGCTGCGAAAAGACCGGTGAAGGCACCAATGATGGCCATTAAATTCATCGTGATCGTGGGCTCACCATGCACCATACCCGCCGAGATGATCGGAAAAACCCTGATAACCAGGTACACACCCGCCGATACCATCGCGGCAGCATGGATCATGGCCGAAACCGGTGTGGGACCTTCCATGGCATCCGGTAACCAGACATGCAGTGGCCATTGGGCAGATTTACCGATCGTTCCGATAAAGAGAAATATACCGATTACAACCGCCGCGGATACCCCTAAGAACGGTGCCCCTGTGC
>JAUWLJ010000179.1 GCA_030613705.1 Chloroflexota bacterium | reverse complement strand
TTCTGAACATTGGCACACTCCACCTCGGAATCTCTACTCTATCCAGTTTTGTATTCATGATATTTGGTCATTGGGTATTTCTCGGTAGAAATCCACCCAAACTTTGACCAGTTTCTCCCCAACTTGAGAATAAGAAGTTACTCTGCGGGAAACCCTCGATCTGGTTTCACATTTTTCGATTCTAAAATCCAATGCACAGTTTTGAACCTGTCATCCACGGTATACAATAACAAATCTGTTATATTTAATGGGGGTCAACTACCAATTTGGTCCATAGTCTTTAATAAATCTCTTCATGGTAAGATTCTCCAAGTTGAATAGCCATCGCGTTGCTCCAATAAGGGATAATTTTCATGGAAACCATATTTTGCGATCGCTTTCAGTGATCCTGATGAGGATAAGGAATTCTTAATCGAATTTCTACTTATGACATATCGTTCATCAAAATGAATATACAGATCAACGCGCTTACGGCAGCCGAAATATCTCTACGATTAGCTGAATTCCTTGACAAGGAGATTGTCAGACGCGACTATAATCCAAGATACCCACCAGAATTCTTTAATGCGTACCCTCACAACGCGGCAGTCCTGGTACCTATCTTGAAACAAGATCATAGATGGCATGTTCTTTTTACAAGGAGAACCTCATCTCTCCCAGAACATAGCGGACAGGTCGCCTTCCCTGGCGGGAGAGTAGAACCAGATGATGATTCTCCAGAAGTCAACGCTTTACGAGAAGCTCATGAGGAGATCAATCTTTCTCCTAGCGATGTGCAAATCTTAGGCAGGCTGCGTGAAATTAGAACAATAAGCAATTACTGTGTGATACCAGTAGTTGGACGAATACCTTGGCCTTATGAATTCAAATTAGCGCGAAAAGAGGTCAGCCGAGTTTTCACCATTCCATTAGAATGGTTGGCTGACCTCAAAAATCATGAAATTAAATTTCGAGAGCTTCCCTCACCCCACTCACCGGTTCCAGTGATATATTTTAATCGCTTTGACGGAGAGTTGCTCTGGGGTATTAGTGCAGAGATTACATTAAATTTCTTAGAATCTTTACAGCTAATATAACCAGGAACAAAGGTTACCCTTCTTCTTCGGTTTCCTCTTCTTCTTCCTCACGCTTGCCACGTTCTACAACTTCAGGTTCTTCGCCTTCCTCGAGCTCAACTTCCTCTTCTTCTTCCACTTCTTCCTCTTCCACAGTCGGGGCGATTATCACAACAACCACATCCTCAAGATCGTTGAGGACTTCAACACCCTCGGGTATGACAAGGTCGCGCACAAGAATGCTATCACCAATTTCCACTAAACCAGAGATATCAACATCAATCCGGTCAGGCAAATTGGTTGGTAAACTTTCAATTGAAAGTTGTTCCAAACTCGGCACTAAAATGCCCAAGTACGTTTCAATAGCAGGTGCTTCACCGATGAGAGTGATAGTTACATCTGCACGGACAGTCTCTTTTAGGGATACAGCTTGAAAATCAACATGGATAATCGATCGGCGAACAGGATTGCGCTGTTTATCGCGAACAAGTGTGTGATGTTTTTCACCATCGATATCCAATATTACCAAAGTGGAGGGGGATATTGTATCTAGTGTTCGACTCGCTTCCCTCATCTCAAGCGTAATCGAGATTGGCTCAATATTATGACCATAAACAACTGCTGGTAGCAATCCATCTCGACGCAATCCTTTCACTTTTTTTCCGATTACCTCACGATGATTTGCTTGAATTACTATTTCCTCCATAACACCCTTCCTAATTTTGATTCTAGGTCATCCACGCTGCTTGATCCTGGCTTAACCTATTGATTTGTTATCTATAGACCACTTGCAGCCTACTATCTTGCAAAAAAATCCGCCTCCAACCGGAGACGTCGTCTTACCGCAAGAATTTTATTCGCTTTCCTTGTATCCGTCAAGCGATAGATTCAATGAATTTTATTATCGACCAAGATATGATAAACTCAGTCGATTATTCCTATGGTTCTTGCAGCCTATCTAGATAATCATAAAACAAGTTATGTCCCGAATCCGTTATCTACTAATTTTTTTACTGGTTGCTGCTGGTTTTATCAGTGCTTTTCTCTCTGGTTATTTTTTAAGGTCATTTATTGATAGTCCATCAGATGAATTTCTTGTTCTCAACCAAGCATATAGCATCTTAATAAATCATGCATATCTAGATCTTCCAGAATCAAAGTCCTTGGAATACGGAATGATTCGAGGCCTGCTGCAAGCCTCCGGCGACCCTTACGCGACATTTCAAGAACCCGCTCAACATGAATTAGAATCAAATAACCTTCAAGGGAGTTTTGGGGGAATCGGTGTGGAATTAACACGAAATCAAGATGGGGATATCCTGGTTTACCCCATCGGCGCCAGTCCTGCACACCTTGCCGGAATTCAGGACGGCGATCAATTAATTTCTGTTGACGACCTTAACATAAGCCCTGAAACATCTCTTGATGATATCAAGGCCGCGATTCGCGGACCGGTTGGAGATATTGTCAAGATTTCCGTCATTCGGGACACTCAATTGGATTTTCATATTAGAAGAGCTCAGATACATTTACCATCAGTGACTTGGCATATTACGCCAGACAATCCAACAATCGGAATTATCAATGTGAACATAATCGCTGAGAGCACTTCAGAGGAAATTCAGAACGCAGTTAAAGAGATGCAAGGAAAAGGTTCGAACCTGTTTATTCTCGATTTACGTGATAATGGAGGCGGTTTATTAACCGCTGGAGTCGATATCACCAAACTGTTCTTGGAGAATGGGAGCATCCTCGAACAGCAGTATCGAGGTAAAAAGGTTGAAACATTTGATGTAAAATCTCCAGGGCAGTTTGCTGACCTTCCGCTGATCCTCCTGATAAACCACAATACTGCCAGCGCAGCAGAGATCGTTGCTGGCGCGATACAAGTTGATGGCCGAGCACTTCTCGTTGGTCAACCTACATTTGGGAAGGATTCCATTCAATTGATATTCAACCTCCAGGATGATTCCAGCCTGCATGTGACAGCTGCAAAATGGTGGATCCCCGGTCTTAGTCCAGCCCTAACCGATATTGGCCTCCAACCAGATATCGCCATAATTCCGGATGATTCTGGTGAGGATTTGGTGATGAAAGCCGCCATCCAATCTCTGCTTGAGCGATAAGATCTCTAGAATTAGATTGTGTTAAAATGACCTTATGGGATTAATAGTCGTTGCCACCAATCGCAAGGCAAAACATGAATATTTCCTTCTGGATACTTACGAAGCCGGAATTGTGCTTAAAGGGAGTGAAATTAAGTCTATCCGTGCACGTCAAATTAGCATTGCACAAGCATATGTTTCCACCGATGGACAAGAAGCCTGGTTGATGAATGCACACATTGCTCCATACAACGAGGCTAGCAGGTTCAATCATGATCCACTGCGTTCGCGTAAACTACTCTTGCACCGCTCAGAAATCCGGAAATTATTTGAAAAAGTACGCCTGAAAGGGGCAACGATCATTCCCTTGAGAGTATATTTAAAAGATGGCATGGCGAAAGTCGAGATAGCTCTTGCCAGAGGAAAAAAGCATTACGATAAACGCGCTGAGATCGCCAAGCGCGATGCCCAAAGAGAACTTGATCGCAATTACAAACAAAGGCGATAACAATGTCTCCCTCCACCATCACCGGGATAAACCAATTGCCTGTGAAAGAAAAGCGCGAAATATATTCGCGCATGATCCCCCAAACCCTAAAAGATCACTTTCATATTTCAACGGATTTTTTTGATCAGCATGGAAATGATTTGCTGAGCTTCAAATTCGCGGCTGAAAGCCCGAGCGTTGAAATGGGGTTAAAGCACCAAGTTGACTTTCCAGACCCCATTCTTTACGGACATCTCACTGATACATTGAATGGTCAAATTCATATTCTCCTCTACATCCTGAACGATCCCGACTCGCCTCGTTTTGATATCGATCGAATGCCAGATGGTCAAAAAACGGTTTTTGGGAAAATAACCCGGAATCTTGAGGCTGAGATTGCTGCAATGAATGCTGGCTTATCTCCCGGACAGGTCCGTCGGGGTTTAGGAATACTATCAAAAGCCATGCTGTCATTCGAAGATTTTGTCATTAGCTTGGGGCAGAATATTTATTTCGTGGACCCTCTTTATTATCACAATGCAGTTATCTTTGAAAAATATGGTTTCGCCTATCAAAAAGGGAGGAAGCTAATGGAACGAATCCAGTCTGGTTTTTCTCCCGGAGGTGACCTTATCAGGAAGCTTGACTCATCAAGCCCATTTCGGAATCCAGAAACCTCGAGCAGCATTCGCCTGAGGTCCTGGGCAATTCATGATGATATCCTTGGAGAGCCATTCTCAGAAGTGACCATGTACAAATATGTCGGGAAAAAAGCGGGTATTAACACGTGTTTTGACTGCACATGGTGAACCATGCTGAGCAGTGATTTTCTTGCTTTAATAATTACCTTTGCCTTATCCCTGATTTGGCTGCGAATAAATGACTACGCTGCACATAAAGGTTGGATTAGCAGTAAATTAAGCAGGAAAATCATACACATCGGAACAGGACCGATTTTTGTCCTCTGTTGGCTGCTATTTCCAAATACTTCTGCCTCACGATATATTGCCGCTCTCGTACCCCTCGCAATCACCTTCCAATTTTTCCTGGTGGGTATCGGCGTTCTGCGCGATGACTCTGCTGTCCAGGCAATGTCACGGACAGGTGATCCTCGCGAGATTTTACGCGGACCCCTTTATTATGGGTTGATCTTCATCGCCTGTACCATATTATTCTGGTATGACTCCCCGATTGGAATTGTTGCCCTAATGCTGATGTGTGGTGGAGATGGATTAGCCGAGATACTAGGAAGGAATTTTGGTCGCTCCCACCTTCCATGGAATCCTCGAAAAACTTGGATTGGATCGCTAGGTATGTTCTTGGGAGGGCTGTTCCTATCAAGTAGTGTGATTGCCATCTTCGTGTGGATTGGAATCTTCTCTACCTCCTTTCTTGATATACTCCCCAGTTTGGTAATCATCTCATTCGCAGGAACCGTGGTTGAATCATTTCCCCTTCGTGATGTTGACAATATCACCGTGACACTCACCGCTGTAATACTCGGGTACTATTTATTCTAACTATTGAATACTCCTATTTGACAACAGTTTCAGTGGAAAAATATGATACATATGATAGTGAAGTTGATTAATAACAGATTTGAATTTCTCCAATCCATTGACGGATGCGAAGGAATTGGTTAGAATTATTCGATATTATCGGTCTTAATTAGAATACTCACAAAACAGAGGTAAAAATGGACCTAATTGAACAGACTCAAACCGCACAA
>JAUWLJ010000180.1 GCA_030613705.1 Chloroflexota bacterium | reverse complement strand
AGGGCGGTGGACTTCCCGCAGCCTGAGGGGCCAACCAGAACAAGAAATTCTTTGTCTTCAATCTCAATATCAAGACTGTCGACAGCCACAACTTCCCCGAAGCGCTTTGTGACGTGGTCGTACGTTACGCTTGCCATTGGATACATCTCCTTTCTGAACGAGTATAGTGATTTGATTATATGCTGAAGGGTTAAAAAACGCAACAATAAAAGGCCACCAAGCGGTTGACAAGCAAATCATGCAATAAGCTTGATGATTTTTCCCGCTCATCATACAATGGATGCATGGCACGCTCGAAGAATGATACGCCGATTCGAAAACAATACCTCGAGATTAAAAGTCAGTACCCAGATACGATTCTGTTTTTCCGCCTGGGGGATTTTTATGAGACCTTCGATCAGAATGCGGAAATCACTGCACGGGAGCTGGATATTGTATTGACCTCGCGCAATATTGCCAAAGGCGTCCGGGTTCCCATGGCTGGGATTCCTTACCATGCTGTAGAGAATTACCTGGCGCGATTGATCGATAAAGGCTACCATGTAGCCATTTGCGATCAGGTTGGCGATCAACCAGTCAAGGGATTGGTGCCGCGCAAAGTTACTCGAGTGGTGACCCCGGGGACGGTTGTCGAACCGGGTTTGCTGCCAGGGGATGCGAATAATTATTTGGCTTGTACAGTCTGGCAGGATGATCGGGCAGGGGTAGCCTATGTAGATATCACCACCGGGGAATTCGCGGCAACTGAAATTATTGCCAGAGATATTGATGCCGCGGTTCGGGCGGAGGTGATGCGGTTGCACCCAGCAGAAATCCTGCATTCAGAGGCAACTCTTTTCGAGGATGGATTGCCAGGTTATTCGACACCTTGGCCAGCCTGGCGTTTTGAACCAGCCCGCTGTCAACATGTTCTGCTTGATCATTTTGAAACTGCTTCCTTAGATGGTTTTGGTCTTCGGGGTTCACCCCTCGCCATTTCTGCGGCGGGTGGTATCGTTCAATACCTTGCAGAAACCCAACCAGCAGCGCTCAAGTTACTGACCAGTCTCTCAACATACCAATTGACCGAGTTTATGACCCTGGATGCAGCCACACGCCGCAATCTAGAGTTGACCGTAACTATCCGGGATGGTGGGAAAACCGGAGCCTTGTTGGGGGTGCTGGAGCACACAGTTACTCCGATGGGAAGCCGGTTGATCTACCAGTGGTTGAGCAAGCCGTTATTGAATGTGGAGCAAATCTATAAGAGGCAGAAAGGGGTAGCTTATTTTGTGACCAACGGGCTTGGTCGAGCAGAATTACGCACAGCACTTAAACCTCTGGCTGATCTGGAACGTCTCACCCAAAGAATTGTGGGGGGGTCTGGTCAACCACGTGATTTGGTGGCCATGCGTAGCACTCTCAAGCAGCTTCCCGGATTGAAAGATTTACTCCCGGATCAAGAACCATCCCTGCTGGAAGAGATCGAAAACCTGCATCTTTGTTCGCAAGAATTAAATTTACTCGAAATTGCTCTTGAAGAAGACCCACCAGCGACCCTTAAGAATGTGGGGGTGATCCGTAGTGGATTCTCAGCTGAATTGGATGGTGTGGTTGAAAGTTCAAGGCATGCACGGGATTGGATCGCCAATCTTGAATCGGTCGAGCGGGGTCGAACAGGAATTAAAGCACTTAAAGTTGGTTTCAATAAAGTCTTTGGTTACTATCTTGAAGTAACCAAGACGAAAACCGATATGGTTCCGGAGGAATATATTCGCAAGCAAACCCTGGTGAATGCTGAACGGTACATCACCCCGGAATTAAAAGAGTATGAGACGCTGGTATTGAATGCTGAGGAGCGTATCCACGAGATCGAAGCGCGGCTTTTCAAGGAAGTGTGTGAACGACTGGGAGGATCTGCAGAGAGATTGCTCAGTTCTGCGCGCACGATCGCCCGGCTGGATGTGCTGGCCGGGCTGGCTGAACTCGCGGCATTGAATGGGTATGTTCAACCGGAGGTGGTTGCTGAGGATGTTCTGGATATTAAAGAGGGTCGACATCCAGTGGTTGAGCAGTTGATGAACGTTGAGCGGTTTGTCCCTAATGATGCATATTTTGAGCCTGAGGAGCGAATCCGGATTATCACTGGACCGAATATGTCTGGTAAATCGACATTCTTGCGCCAGGTGGCATTGATCGTCCTCATGGCACAAGTGGGCAGCTTCGTGCCCGCAGATTCTGCCCGAATCGGTTTGGTGGATCGCATCTTCACCCGCATTGGAGCGCAGGATGAGATATACGCCGGGCAATCCACATTTATGGTGGAAATGGTGGAGATGGCGAATATCCTGCACCACGCTACCAGCCGCAGCTTATTAATCCTGGATGAAATTGGGCGTGGAACCAGCACCTATGATGGTGTATCCATCGCCTGGGCAGTGGTTGAGTATATCCACAACCACCCCAACCTGCGGGCAAAGACCCTTTTTGCAACCCATTACCATGAGCTGACTCAGCTGGCGGACCTGCTGCCAGGAGTACGAAATTACAATGTTGCGGTCAGTGAAGCGGCCAATAAGGTCGTCTTTCTGCACACCTTTGTCCCAGGTGGTGCAGATCGGTCGTATGGAATCCATGTTGGCCAACTGGCTGGCTTGCCTGGTCCGGTGGTACAGCGCGCCAGTGAGATACTGCAGCAGCTGGAATCCTCTTCTGGAAAGGCTGTGCACATCGATCCTGAGGCGCCAAAACAACTGGCACTTTTTCCAGAGACGAATCCCCTGCTGTCCGATCTCGAACAGCTGGATATGAATACGCTGTCTCCAATAGAGGCTTTGAACAAGTTATATGAGTGGAAACGGAAGTATTTGCAGGAAGGTGAATAGAAGCGGGGAATTGTCCGAGAAACGAATAAGGTAGAGAATTTTCCCTACTGGAAGAATCTTTGAGTTAGCTCACCAGGGAATTGGATTAATTTATCCAGCGATGTGGAAATATTTACCTGAGACTAATAAGCCGAAAACAGGATAGTCAATTGAAATGGGGGTGATAAGCTCAGCCATCAGCAGTATCATTCAATGGATTTGTGCTCTCGATGAGCTGCATGTCGCGGGGAGGGGAACTCTGTATAAGCAGATAGGATCCCAAAAGAAGTGCAAATCCAATGATTGCTAGTACACTTGCGGGTATCACGACAGACATTATCAACATGTTCGATAGCTCCCTGGATAAATCCCCGATGCCCAGCTGAACCAGCAAAGTTGTTAATTCGAAATTGTTGCTAGTTTTGCTGGGTATTAGATTGTTGAAACCCCAGTTCACAATTGGGAACAGAGATAGCGAAAGAGTGAGACTGATTAACCCGGCTGTTAGGAACGTCCCACCCCACCAATGCAGAAGATCCCGCAGAGAGCGAACGGCAAAAATTGTCATCATGATAATCAGCAGCAATGGGAGCAGTAGACCCCAGGAGATTAATGTGTTTATGCGCCGCAGGGTTCTTATCGGTGCTGGAATTTCCCCTTGGTTTAGGTTCGCAGGATTTACCCCTGGAGAGCTATCCAGCGTGGATAATGGCAGGTTGAAAAATAGCTGGTCAGGAACTTGAGCGACGGCCGCGGACAGAAATGATTCGACTACTGGATTCAATTCGGTGATGATGTAATCGGGGGGGCGGCACAACAAGGAATCTATGGAAGTCTCCATTCCCAATCCCAGCTGTAATAACCCCATCAATTGGTTTACGGAGCAAGGGTCTTGTGCTTTCAGAATTTGATTGAAAGCTTGAATACCTTCCGGACCCCCCAAGCGATTTTTAACCTCCAGTAAAGAGACCTCGATGGGAGTATTTACAGGATCTGGCGAGATCAACAAGATGTTAAAAAATTGGTCAAGGATATTCTCGGATTGGGTTTGCAGCCAGGCAGGATTGATCAGGTCGATAAGAATAGATTCCCACTCCTCTTGATCCAAAATCAGTAAGTATACGGGTGGATTTTCAATTAAGCTGGACTCCTCTGAATTCTGGGTGAAATTCGTGGCGAGAAGCTGGGCAATAGACAAAGGCAGCCTCTGATAAATGTGAACATCCTCAAGGGCTTGTTTATAAAAATCTGGGCTGAGCAGTTTTCTGGAGGGGAAAAATGTGAAAATAACCCCGATTGAGGAAATGACGAACAAGCCGGCAAAAATCCAGGCCAGGAGCCGGTTGAAATTTATTCGCTTGGAAGAACGCTCTGGAGTACCCAATCAGACCTCAATTTTTCATGATATCCGGTGTGCAGCGGAACGCATTGATAGTGATCACCGTGACATTCGCGCAATTCTACCATTACGCGCCCCTCAATATTCTCAATGTGAGAAACCCCCAATCATTCTTCTAAGATTGGATGCTCCTCGATATGTATTGAAGAATCGCTGTTTTATGAAAAGTCGCCAACCAGCAGGAGTTGTTTTCTGATCCGAGCTTGCAACCAAACAGCAACTTGTAAGCCAGGTTTGCCCTTGTCTTTTCTTCCAATTAGATTTGAAATCCATTAATATGCATCAGGCCGCCAGCATTTCTGGCGGCCTTCATCATGAGAATGAGAAATTAGTGATCTAAATTCTATTCTGTTGGCTCAGGATTCTTTCTGGAGGGGGGTGTACACTCCGACGACATTTCCTGTGGGATCAGAGAAGATGCCAAACCAACCGGTGTCAGGGATTTCTGATTTCGGCAGGACGATTTTGCCGCCCAGCGATTCAGCTTTAGCAAGATTGGCATCGATATCGTCAGTGCCGACATAAACAAGGACTGTCCCAGCTGGATTGGTGTCAGTAACTGGATTGAATCCACCGCCGACATTATCACCGTCGTCGAAGGTCGCGTAATTCATCTCGGGTATCTGCTCGATTTCCCAACCAAAGAGCTCGCGGTAAAATTTCCCAGCAGCTTCTAAGTCTTCGGCTGAAAATTCAACATGGACAATATTATGTTCTGACATGTCTGTCTCTCCTTATAGATGTGTAATCCGGTCTGACAGGTGGGTTTATAATATAGCACATACGTTCTATTAAGTCAAGAGTGATCCAGAAAATAAATTTCTTTCTCGCCAATCGGATGGCTGCCAGTGCCGCAATATAAAATTCTTGGGCTTCCTTCCAGATCATAAAATAATATATTTTCATATAGTTAATGAAGTAATTGCAATGTTCAAAGATGTCTGGAGCACCAAGCATTGCTCACCCGTTACTCTGATCCAGGTTTACTCCGCCGGTGTTGGATCAATTGCTTAGTGCAGAGAGGAAGCTTTCAACAGCTCGATTGAATAACTGAGATTGTTCCAGGTTAGGCAGGTGGCCTGCGTCTGGGATTACTTCAAGTCGGGAATCTGAAATGGCAGTGT
>JAUWLJ010000098.1 GCA_030613705.1 Chloroflexota bacterium | reverse complement strand
ATTAACAGTAATTGCAGCCCGCGGTTCGTTAGTGATGTCCAGAGCATGTTGGCTTTCAGCATCCGAGAAGAAGTAGAAGTTAATCTGATCATCGCAGGCAAAATAAACCGCAGCGGCATGCGGTTCACCATCCATCCGAATTGTCGCGATGGTCATCGTGGTGAGATGAAGCAATTCTTCGATCGAGCTCTTCAACTCAACCGAATCTACTTTTCTTTCCATCTCGTGTATATATCGTTTTCGATCCCTACCCTGGCCAGGACACGACCAACTGTATCGTCGATCATATCTGCCATACTCACTGGGCGTGCATAGAACGCCGGAACAGGGGGAAAGATGACACTCCCAGCCTGTGCAGCCATTCTCATCAAGCGCAGGTGACCGCTGTGCAAGGGTGTTTCCCGCACAACCAGGATCAAGGGTCGTCCCTCCTTCATGGTTACGTCAGCAGCCCTGGAGAGCAGGTCGCTGGCGAAGGAATTCGCCACGGCTGAAAGCGTCTTGATCGAACATGGAATCACGATCATACCGAGGGAAGCAAATGAGCCAGAAGCGATGGCTGCACCAATATCTGCATGTTTATAGGCAACATCTGCCAGGGCTGTCACATCGCTTACCTTCCAATCTGTCTCTTCCGCAATTGTCGCTCTGGCAGCTGGAGATATGATCAGGTGAGTTTCAATCTCGGTACGCTTCAGCACTTCCAGGGTGCGGATCCCCAAGATCACCCCCGATGCGCCAGAAATTCCCACCACGAGCCTTTTACTACGATCAGTCATCGCTCAACTCCTAAAATTCTTATCTCTGCCTGAAACTTGTACACCTCACTTGCTTCCCCAATGGATAGCTATGGTGCCAAACATCAGGCGACGAAATCCCACTTGTTGATACCCAGCCTCCTTCATTTTGGCTGCCAGCTGCTCAGCCTCCAAGAAAGACTCGGTCGACTCTGGTAAGTAGGTATAAGCATCTGCCTCCCCGGTGATTATTCTCCCCAGGTTGGGAATGATGATATGTAGATAGAAATTGATCAGCGGTCGCAGAAAATTTTCAGGAGGGTGAGTTGTGTCTAAGGCAACCATATACCCGCCAGGTTTAAGTACTCGGTACTGTTCGCGTAAGCACTGTTCAATATCGATCACATTGCGCAGGAGAAAACCGGATACGACCGCCTCAAAAGTTTCGTTTGGAAGCGGTAAACATAGCGCATCAGCAGCCAACCAATTTAAATTGGTAGAGGTGTCATGCGTTCTGCCTACCTGCATCATGTCTAGAGTGAAATCCGCAGCAACGATCCAGCTGGCAGGTTCTTGACGCCCAGCTTCCCGGGCCAGATCGCCCGTTCCAGCTCCCAAGTCGAGCAAGCGCCCATCCGGGGGTAGCCGGGTTTTGTGGATCACTTCCCGCCGCCAGCGAGTGTCTTGCCCGGCGGTCATCAACCGGTTCATCAGATCATACCGGCTGGCAATGCGGCTAAACATTGCCTGGACATCGTCGGCACCGGTAATCTTGGCCATATCAGTCTGCTGGCTCTACCCCCAAAAGGAGCGCGTCCTCTGCCTGGGCAACCCGCCTCCCTTCCTCAACGTCGACGCGAGTGAGTAGATAGCCGCCCACAACGAAGAAAACGATCAGGGTCAGGATTGCTGGCCGGCTGCTCTGAAAAGTTATCGCCGCGTAGGCGAAAACCAATGGACCAAGAATTGTTGAAAATTTTTCCATTATCCCAAACAAGCCAAAGAATTCACCACTTTTTGACGCCGGCGACATACTGGCAAACAAACTGCGGCTCAATGCCTGGCTGCCGCCCTGCACCACAGCTATCATCATAGCCAGGAACCAGAACTCAATCACAGAATCGAGGAAAAAACCCCAGATAGCGATAATGGAGTAGACCAATAAGGATAGCAATATGCTGTTCTTGGTGTTCATCTTTTCCACCAGATTGCTGAAGAGTGATTTCCCCAACAGCCAGGCGAACAGGAGAACTACCAGTTCAACAATGAAGATAAGCCCTAAAATCAGGACTAAGTTGCTCTGCCGAACGGGGGGCAGCACTTCGATCTCAGCTATGCTCATCGCACTCCCCTGGCTGTCCTGATTCATTTCTCCGGTGTTGACCAGGCTCAACACATACTCACCGGGGGTCTCAACTTCAATAGTCTCGACCACCTCATAGCGAATTGTTGGATTATAGCCATCGATGCGCACTGGCTCACCACTATCTGCATCCACCAGTGGCTTTCCATCCAACTGGACTGCCCATATGCCGTGATCCGGTCCTGTGCTGTAAAGGAGGGTGACATCCTGTCCATTAAAAGGGAGATCATAACGAGCATTTGGTTCTGATGTCACCAGGTAAGTCGCTTCTTGCTCCTTCCCGAGGATTTCCGCCGATATAACCGTACTTTCCCAAGAACCTGAATACTTTATATGGGGATCGTTCGCCAGGTACATGCCTTGTCCAGCGGATTCCGTTGTGCCTTCATAGGGAGATGGAGAGGCGCCGATCGTATCCATCGATAGTAAACCTGACGCTGCGATGCCGACCAGAGGCAGGGCGATCATATTAAAAACTATAAATGCCAGGTAAAATGAACGCCGCTTTTCGCCCGGGCTGGGTAAGCGTCCAAAAATCAAACTGAAAGGGATACCGGCAAATTGCACCAACAGGATGGCCAGAATTAACGACACCCTATCAAATCCGAGCTCTGCGCCATAAATGGCAGCTACACCAATGATTGTGCCAATGCCATCCACATACAAAATAAATGCTAACAGGTACTTGAAAAGCTCGCGATAGTGGCTGATATCTTTAAAAGTATTCCACAGCCTTTTGAAGCTCGCCGATACCACATTTTCGCCGCGAGACAGCTTCTCTGTTGCAGCGGGTGGCTCCGGCACTCTCAAGAAGATCGGGATTGAGAAGCCTCCCCACCAGATAGCAACGCTCAGAAATGACAATCGTGGCCCCCATGTGCCGGGAAAAAACTGAATCATGACCACATTGATCGCCAACAATATTCCCCCACCCAAGTAGCCCATGGCGTATCCGCGAGTGGAAACCCGGTCTTGGTCTTCTTTCCGGGCTACATGGGGCAGTAAAGCATCATAAAAAACATTCGCTCCGCTAAAGCCAACCCGCCCAAGTACAAACAGAATCGAAGCCAGCATCCAGTCACCGGTCTCAACCAGCACCAGTAATCCAGTGCTTAAAATGCCGATTCCGACAAAGACTGCCAGGAAGCGCTTCTTACCGCGCATGATATCCGATATCGTCCCCAAGACAGGGGAAATGATGGCGACAATTAATATACTAATGCTCAAACCTCTGCTCCAGTACGCTGTGGCAATCGTCGGGCTGGCAAGAGTTGCACCAGCTACCTGGCTGTAATAAATGGGCAACACCGCAGCCAAAATGGTGGTTGCAAAGGCTGAATTGGCCCAATCGTACAACGTCCAGGCCGATATCCGTCGTTTATATTCTTGCTGACTGATCCCATGGTAAGCGGTCGCTGTCATTTTCTCCTCCTCAGTTGGATTCATTGATGCCAGGTGTCTGAATCGGACACCTTCGGCTGCGTTTTGGATGAAGGCCCATGTCTTTCAGGGAGCGTTCTGGGAGAGATAGTGATAATTTACACTTGGTAATGCGATAATAAGAACAGGAGTAATCATTATAGTATAATAATAATTGTCAGTACAGCACAAGTATCTCGATTGTTAATTAAATTCTATCGAGGTAGTAATGGGAACAAGTTGTGGAACTGCTCTTATCTTTAATCTTTATATTCAATATGCAATCCCTTACTTATTCTTCATGGAATGGGGGTTTCCAACAACCGCTTTGGCAGGCTCAAGATGAGTGCAGATATAAGCGATTGTCATATCGCTAGAATTTATTCTATATTATTCGGGAGTCATTATCATGAGTGCAGATTTTATTGCTCGCCTGGTCGGCATGGTGGTATTTGCCGCCCTGGGAGTTTACTGGGGGATCTATTTAGGTAATATTAGCGGGGAAAATCAAGCCCTTTACGCGGTGATCTTCGCTTTAGTTGGTGCATTGATCGGTTTAGTTGTCACACCCTACATCAGCACCCGGCCTGTACGTGCCTTACGCGGCCTCCTGAGTCGGGTTTCGTCCCAAACATTGGTCTCAGGATTTATCGGCTTATTGGCGGGATTGATGGTCGCTGCCTTACTCGCATTTCCGATTTCGGCGCTCCCACCACCTTTTGGAGACGTCTTGCCATTCATTGGCGTTCTTCTCTTTGGTTACCTGGGCATCGCCGTCTTTATCATGCGCCAGGATGACATCTTCTCAGTCTTCCGGATGACCTTGCCCGGCCGGGTAGGAGCTGCTGCAGGGGAGATGGTCGATAACGGTCAGACGATTCTGCTGGATACGAGTGTGATCATTGATGGTCGCATCGCCGATATCTCCCGCACCGGATTCCTTTTCGGTACGTTTCTAATCCCCCGTTTTGTGCTCAACGAGCTGCAATACATCGCTGATTCAGCGGATAGTATGCGCCGCCAGCGAGGCCGGCGCGGGATGGATGTGCTCTCTGAATTGCAGAAAGATGCCACTGTCCCCGTCCGTATCAGCGATATCGATGTCGAAGGTGTGCGCGAAGTTGACGATAAGCTGGTGGTACTGGCTCGCCAGATGAAAGCACCCATTATGACGAATGACTATAACCTGAACCGCGTCGCTGAGCTTCAGGGAGTGCTTGTGCTCAATGTCAACGAACTCGCCAATGCTGTCAAGTCAGTTCTTCTGCCGGGTGAACCACTCTCTGTGAACATCATTCAAGAAGGAAAAGAATCTAGGCAAGGCGTGGGATATCTTGAAGATGGGACGATGGTTGTCGTCGAAGATGGTCGCGGGCGAATCAATGAGCAGGTCACTGTGACGGTCACCAAAGTCCTCCAAACTGCGGCTGGTCGCATGATCTTTGCCCATATCAGTGAGTAGAACGCAGGAAATTCCCCAATGGCTCAGATAATTTATAACACCCTCACACGTAAAAAAGAACCGCTCGAGACCCTGCACCCGGATGTGGTGTTGATGTATGTCTGCGGTCCAACGGTTTACGATAAAGCCCATGTCGGTCACGCGATGTCTTCCTTGGTTTATGACATTCTTCGGCGCTACCTGGAATACCGCGGTTACCAGGTTCAGCACGTGATGAACTACACCGATGTTGACGATAAAGTGATCCAGCGCGCTAACGAATTGGGTGTTGACCCTTTAGACCTTGCCGAAGAACATATCAAGGAATATGCCGCCCACATCAAAGCGCTTAATGTGCTTCCAGCATCTGTTTATCCCAGGGCTACACAAGAGATCTCTCAAATTATCTCTATGGTCGAAGGATTGATCGATGGCGATCATGCATATGCAGTGGATGGTGATGTGTTTTTCAGGGTAACCAGCAAAGATGACTACGGCAAGCTCTCAGGCCGTAAATTAGAAGAAATGAGGGCGGGGGCCCGCATCGAAGTGAATGAACTTAAAGAAAATCCGATGGATTTTGTCCTTTGGAAGTCATCCAAACCAGGAGAACCATCCTGGGATAGCCCATGGGGACCCGGGCGTCCAGGCTGGCATATTGAGTGCTCCGCGATGAACCTGCATCACCTTGGAGAGCAGATCGACATCCACGGTGGTGGAACAGATCTGGTTTTCCCCCATCACGAGAATGAGATTGCCCAAACCGAGAGCCTGACCAAAAAAACTTTCGCCCGTTATTGGGTTCATAATGGTATGCTGCAGTTTTCCGGCGATAAGATGTCTAAATCCATCGGGAATATCATCACCATTGAGGACTTCTTGGATCAGCACGACCCGGACACCCTGCGTATGATGGTGCTCAACGCCAGCTACCGCTCCCCCTTAACTTTCAACGACGAGGTGGTAGGCCAGGCCGAACAAAATTTGGATCGCTTGCGCTCCGCGTCGCGGCCTGGTATCCCTGGGAGCATATCTGTTTCTGAGGATGCCCATGAGAAACTAGAGACGCAGATGCAGAAGACTCGCCAGGGTTTCATCGAGGCGATGGACGATGATTTCAATACTGCAGGTGCGCTCGGTCATCTCTTTGATCTGGTCCGGGGGATCAACCTGGCGCGCGATGCAGGTCTTAAACAAGCATCTCTCACCCAGGCACAAGTTCTTCTGCGCGAACTGGCCGAGGATGTTTTCGGATTGCGTTTGGAGCGCCCTGAGACCGAGGGCGCTCAGGCAGCACCATTCGTTGACCTGCTGATTGAATTGCGCAGCCAGCTGCGTGACGAGAAATTATGGGCACTTTCCGATCAGCTGCGCGACCAGCTGGCTGAACTGGGCGTTATCCTGGAGGATTCCAAAGACGGTACGTTCTGGCGCTGGAAGTAAACTGCACAACTGTCCTGATTGGGATATATCAATCAACTCATCCTTGAGCCATGCGTGAATGGATTTATGGCCGCAACCCGGTCTATGAGGTAGTGCGGGCTGGTCGCCGGCAGATATTTCGCTTGTTAATTGCCCAAGGGGTTCGATACAAAGGTCGCCTGGCAGATATTATTGAATTGAGTAAGGGGAAAGATTTCCCTGTTGAATATGTACCCCGAACTAAGCTGGATAGCATCCAGACTCACCATCAAGGGGTAGTCCTGGAAGTCAGCAGTTATCCTTACGCATCCCTCCCCGACATTTTTGATCTTGCTGAACAGCGCGCTGAAGCGCCATTTATTCTCATTTTAGACACGCTTCAGGACCCCCAGAACCTGGGGACATTATTTCGCACCGGGGAGGTCGTGGGGGTGCACGGTGTGCTGTTGCCCTACCGGCGTACTGCCACAGTTACCCCTGCAGTTGTAAATGCCTCCTCAGGCGCCAGTGAATATTTATTGGTCACCCAAGTCAACCTGGCTCAGGCGATCACCACGATCAAAGATATGGATGTCTGGGTGATTGGTTTTGAGAGCAGTTCAGAATCCCAACCTGTGGAGAATGTTGACCTCAGTGGACCCCTTGCACTGATAGTCGGTGCTGAAGGAGAAGGTATGCGCGCACTAGTGCGGAAATCCTGTGATCGGGTCGTCCACCTGCCAATGCGCGGTCGGATTGAGTCTCTAAATGCTGCCGTAGCTGGCTCGATCGCCCTGTACCTGGCATGGGGTGCCCGCGGGTACCGCTCATAAATTCCATGTCATCTGACCTGGGGATAGTCGGTTGTAGCCTGGCCCCTTGTGGGCGTCCTCCACGGGCACAAGGCTCCCGCATGAGGCGGGACAGGCTCTAGACAACATGTGACCATCTCGTCCTGTGTGGGCGCCCTCCTGAGCATAAATTTACTAAACATTGAACCCCGAAAAAATCCACAAACATAGCGGTCGTCTAGACGAATCTTGACCTCTATGATATACTCGCCACGCTCCCGCCCGAAGGCGGGAGATATTACGACCCCAACGG
>JAUWLJ010000278.1 GCA_030613705.1 Chloroflexota bacterium | reverse complement strand
GGTCGCGTTCAACACCTTTTGCCAGAGCAACCCGGGTGAAGTTTGGCCGGGCGTTGGCTCCAACGAGATGATTTATTATTACAGTGGATTGGTTCTCGTGCGGGAATTTACCGCCTGGATTGAAGGGATAGGATATGATCTGACCGCAACTTCGCAGGACGACACGCAGTTCAAAGTGTCCTGGCGGATCACCCCAGCAGAGAACAATCACAGCTCCCTTACTCTGACGATTAGGCAGGTTCTTGAGCAGGGTTCAGAGAGAAAAATGAAGCAGTATGTCAGGCTCTTGGAAAAGTACCTTAACCAGGTAGGGCAAGGATGCGAATATTACCTGCGCACAGGAGAACGCGTCAGGCGTAATCAATTTGGGTCGCATAGACTGTTCTCGCCGCCGGTAGCCAAACAAGAAAACCTCGAAGTCTGAAGTAATCTCGCTGTACTAATATTCCCAGCCATGCAGCTGACAGGAGGCGCCATGCAGTTATCCCTGGTATTTCCGATGTTCTGGGGCAGGAAGAAGAAAAAAATCTACAAGAAGAATGACCAATTTTACGATCACCCCACCGCCATCGATGATGTAGGGACCATCCCCCCACTTTTCGAGAGCATGAAGATCCTTGATGATCGAGAGTTCGATGTCATCGCGGTGGCGGGTGCCAACGCTCCGTCACAAGCCAAGGCAGTCGAGCGGGCTGCGGGGAAACTACTGCGTAAACACGCTCAGAAGGCAGGCGTCAAGCTGCACCTGTTCAGCTACTCGCACCTGGATCGGTTGCACAAGTATCTGCATAAGCTGGGTAAAGACGAACTGCTGGAAACGATCTCGCTCGTTGGTTACTCGCCGACGAGAAATGCCTGCCTGGTAGCAGCCCACATCCTGGGCAAAGAGATAGCGGTCTCCATCGATGATGATTGTGTGTTTGTCGAGCCCAGTTACATCCGCAGGATCAAGGAGAAGATCACCTCCGATTTCGAAGGAGAACCTATCCTGGCTTACTGCGGACCTTACCTGACCGCCAACGATTCTATATATCTCGACCGTTCAGCGAGTCCGCATGTCGTCTATTGGAATGTGATCGACAATATGAACGAGATGTTTCGCAAATATATCGTCGATTCGCCAGGGATGAAAGAAACTCCCTTCGCGATCATGGGCAATATCGCAGTTCACCGGGATTTATACACCCGCATCCCGCTCGATCCTCCGCTGCGCCGGGGGGAAGATATGGATTGGGTGATGAATTCGCACATCTTCGGAGAACGTTTTATCATGGATACCAAGCTGCTGATTAAGCACTGCCCACCCCCACGCCCTTATCCAACCTGGCGTCCAATGCGGGAGGATATTTACCGTTTCCGCTACCAGCGTGCCAAGATCGCGAACAGTATAACAGGCTATGGATACCAGCATCTCGACCGGGAACGATATATGGCTTATCCAGGTGTTTTCTTCCAGGATGATTTCCTTTACCGGGTTTATAAAGCTTGTACGACACTCTCGATTGACTACCTGACCCAAGGCAAGCCGGATGATGCCCGGGAAACATTGAACAATATCTATCACGCACATTACCTGGCAATACCAGAGACTGATCCTTTTCAATCCTATTTGCGTTTTCAGAAGAAATGGGTTGAGATGATGGGCATTATTGCAGAGCGCCGGACAGAGGTGCAGAAAGTTGTCTTCGGCTGACAACCGGAGCTGGCGGGAACATGCGAATCAGGGAAGAGAGGACCAGCGATATCAAAGCCATCCACGGAGTCCATGAATTGGCCTTTGATTCTTCTGCAGAAGCGCAACTTGTTGACCTTCTCCGCTCGAGAGGCGTGGCAGCAATTTCACTGGTGGCGGAAGATGGTGAAGAGATCGTCGGGCACATTCTATTTTCGCCAGTATCGATTGACCCACCAGCGTGTGACTGGCGCGCTTTAGGTCTCGCCCCCATCGGTGTGGTCCCTGATCGGCAGCGCCAGGGCATCGGAAAGTCATTGATCAACGAAGGTCTGCAGCGCTGCAAGGAACGTGGGTTCCATGTGGTGGTCGTCCTGGGTGATCCGGCCTACTACACGAAGTTTGGTTTTATGCAGAGTAAACACTTTGGATTGGGCAACGAATACCAGGCAGATGAGCACTTTATGGTTGTCGAGCTCACACCGGGGGTTTTAGACAGTTTCACCGGTTTAGTGAAATACGCACCAGAGTTCAACGAGGCTGATTGTTGATCTCTCGATCCCATGGAGGTTATCTTATGGAACAGCAAATGACAGATTGGTGTGAGGGGATCCCCCGTATGGTTGCCCTGGCTGAACGTTTTGCCGCCGAAGGCCAGATGAATCTCAATAAGGTTTTGGAGGCAGCAGTTTACGCCCAGACCAGGCGGGCTGCCTGGCGCTACCGCCCAGAGGTGACCGCTGGAAGAATGCAAGCAGAATTGGAAGCCAGCATCCAGTTTCTGAAACGGGAGGAGTTAGCCCCTGACCTGGTAGACGCCCTGGAAAAAGGTTATCAAGGTTTAGTCGAGCAGCGGAACACCGACTTGCCGCTCAGAGACGCGCCGGATGCATTCGTCTGCCGTACCTGTGGTCATATCGCAATGAAGGCAGCCCCTGATCGTTGTCCAGACTGCGGCTCATGGCCAGGTCGCTTCCGCAAATTTGTGGCTTTCTTCAACGGAGACAATATCGAGCCGATCAACCCGGTGGAAGTGATCCGCCTGTTCGCCCGCAATGCTGAAGACCTTGAAAGACTGGTTGACGGACTTTCCGAGGAGCAGCTGACCCAGATCCCAGCTGAAAACGAATGGTCCATCCGCGATCACGTGGCGCACTTTTACGATGCACAGGAAATGCTGGATACCCGCCTAGAGCTGATGCTCAATCATGAAGATCCGGAGCTGACCGCGGTCGCCATTTATGATTATGCGGCTGAAGAAGAAGGCCGGCCAGCAACCACTGGTGGTATGCTGGCTGAGTTCCTCGATCTGCGTACCCAGAGCATCTCCCAGCTGGAGGCACTGCCGTTGAAGGATTTATGGCGCACCGGCCGTCACTCGGAGTTCGGACGGATCACCATCCTGCGCCAGGTAGCCTACCTGGCTTATCACGAGCAGACCCACCTGGCGGAGATCGAAGCGCTGCGGAGGAGGTTCGCTTAGACATTTAAGGTTTTCTACCTCGAACCGCGCTAAATATTTATAATTGTTATCCGCGGAACCAAATTCCCCCCTCCGCCGTCCTGATCATAAATAACCACTTATACGGATCGGGAGGCGGTCATGTTCAAAAAAATGTTCTATGTCCTGGGGACAGCTCTCATTCTTTTCGTGGTCAGCGAAACCTTAGAGCTAACCTTCATTCGCAATTTATACGAATTCGGTCAGGTAGCGACGGCTGCAGTGGTGGATCAAGAATCCATCCTGGTTCCCCCCACACAACCTGACGGGCGTGAGACAGTCATTCCAGAAGACCCGGATTACATCCAGGCGATTGAGAACACGGCAGCGATGGTCTGGAATGAAAACGCCGTAAGTTTAGCCAGCAAGTATGGGCTCAATATTCTCAACGTGACCTGGGAGGACACCGGACGCTTCTACAATTCCGCAGTCGGTCCCAATATCTCCGATGTGACCATCCAGGTCCAGCACCTGGACCCCTCCTCAAGAGAGCCCAGACTGACATTGATGCCGGTGATCCGCTATCCCAAT
>JAUWLJ010000193.1 GCA_030613705.1 Chloroflexota bacterium | reverse complement strand
AAGTTTGTTGGATAGTCGTCTGAATGTTGATGATAATTGCATAGGAGATTGTTGGCATTGATCTTCATTCAATTCGAAGAGATCATCGCGTAAACAGCGTGACTTACAACCAACAAAGTCACGTATAATCAAAATTGCAGGGCAGGGGTCATAAGTTACAAACCTGACGATTGACGGAGCCCTGCGGTTGCCATCCACCTCGCGCTCTCGATAGAGATAAACCTTCCCCCTTTCAAAGTATTCTGGGCGGATGAATTGAAATGTGGTTGTTGTATGCATGCCGATCAAAATATCTGTCATTGTCCAATCCTTAATGTAGTCCGGTGACAAATAGGATATGAGATTTTGCTCGATTGGGCTATCCCTTGATGGGGGGATATCGGGTAGAAATATGGAGTATCCAAAAGGGGGATGTTCTCGGTTTGAGACTGAGAGAGAAATTCTCAGAGATTTTTCCGATTACATTAAGGAAACTAAAAATTAAACAGAACAAATGGGCCGTTATAATTGCTGAATTGCCATCATGGGTCTAAATTAGGAGAGAAGAGAAATGCCAAAATTATCCGATTATGATCAATTTCAAGGGCTGCACTGGGAAACTGGCAGCTTGCGGAATTTTCTAGCCTATCAAGGAATCACTGCCCCTCACACTGACCAGCCTTATTCTGAGGCAATGCTATTAGGGATCAGCGGTGGGATCGTGATGGGCTACTTCACCTTCGCTTACCAGGGTTACGACCCCATGGTTCGTATCCTGACTCGCAATACTTTCGAACCCTTAAAGACCATCTATGAGCGCCTGGATATCCAATCAAACGTTCGCCAGACCGTCAATCCGGATAAAGGATTTAACAATTTATTGGATGTTCTGGAGGCGGGATCACCAGCGATTGTATTCGCCGATATGGTCAGTTTACCTTACAATGATTTGGCTCCTGATGACGGGACGTGGGCGATGTTTCCGATTCTGGTTTATGGTTACGATCAAAATCAAGGTATTGTGTGGATAGCCGATCGATCGCGAACGCCGTTATCAGTCACAATTGAAGAATTAGCCATCGCCCGCGGCCGGACCAAGAAAAACAAGTTTCGCCTCCAGACCCATGAACCACCAAATCCCAATAAACTGCAATCCGCAGTTGAGGCGGGTATCCGGGATTGCATCCAGCTGTTTACTGAGGCGCCACCTAAAGGATCGAAAAACAACTTCGGTTTTCTGGCCTATCAGAAATGGATAAGTTTGTTGACAAAACCCAATCAGCGTAGCAGCTGGGAAAAGGAGTTTCCACCTGGTCCTAAAATGTATGCTGCCTTGACCTCAGCATTTTACGATATCACCATCTTTGGCAAAGATGGCGGTGCGGAACGCAGATTGTTTTCCCAATTCCTGGAGGAAGCAAGCCTCTTGTTAGATAAACCAGGATTGAATGGGATTGCCGATAAATTCCAGAAAAGCGCTGAAGCTTGGGATGATCTCGCCACAGGGCTGCTCCCAGAAAATGTACCTTTATTTAGAGAAACCAGGGAATTGATGTTGACTAAACACCATTTATTCCTCGAGAAGGGAAATTCAGCCCTTGATGAGATTCACCAGATCAGTGACCGATTAACTGAAATCAAAGACCAGGTGAGCGAGGATTTCCCATTGAACAGCTCGCAAACTTCCGACCTTAGAGAGACGATCGCCAATAAAATTTTAGCAGTTCACGACATTGAATTTGACGCCATTCAGGTATTGCAGGCTGTTGTCGAGTGATATCCATCGATCGAACAGCAGCTGCAAGACTACTCCAAGAACGAGGATAATGATCATGAATCCAGATGGCAAGAGAATAGCAATCGTAAGCGGAGCAAACAGGGGGATTGGATTCGAGACATGCCGGCAGCTCAGTCAGCTGGGATTTCTCACCATTCTCACCAGTCGGGATGAGATCAAAGGGAAAGCAGCGGTGGAATTATTATTGCAGGAGGGCGGTGATTTGATCTACCACCAATTAGATGTTGCGGATTTGAATAGTATCACCCGCCTGGCTTCCTATTTGAAAGAGAATTTCGATCGATGTGATATTTTAATCAATAATGCTGGGGTGTTTCTCGACAGGGGGAAAAGTGTATTCGATCTACCATTGGAGATTCTTCAAGAGACGTTGGAGATCAATTTTATCGGTGCGCTTAATATGTGCCGTGCTTTCGTACCATTTATGCGGGTGCACCAATATGGAAGAATTGTCAATGTATCTTCCGGAATGGGCTCAATCGCGAATATGGCAGGCTACTCAGCAGCATACAAACTTTCAAAACTTGTTATGAACGCTATGACTCGCATCATGGCGGACGAAATCAAGGAAATTAACATTAAAGTCAACACAATGGCCCCCGGCTGGGTACGAACGGATATGGGTGGACCGAGTGCGCCAAAGAGCCTGGCTCAAGGTGCAGACACAATCATCTGGTTGGCTACCTTGCCGGATGATGGACCAACAGGTGGCTTTTTCGAAGATAGAAAACCGATCGCCTGGTAATACCAGATTGGTACCACAATCAGATAAAAGTATAACGAATAGAAGATGATAAATATAACCAGGTTAAATTGTGGTATAAAAGGTCGCAAATCCCCAATTAAAGGAAGAGGTTGATGTGCCGTCCAATGTAGATGAAATGACCAATACGATGCTCCAAAATCTAGAAGAAAAAACAGGTAAGAATCTTGACCTGTGGATTCAAATTGTCAATAACAGCCAGGTGACGAGACACAAGGAAATCATTGGTCATCTTAAATCCGAATATGGCCTGACGTATGGATACGCCAATCTAATCGCGCTAAAAACTCGTGAATCTCTGGAAGGAAAACCGCCAACCGGAGACTCGCTTGTGGATATGCAGTATTCTGGAAATAAGAACGGCTTGCGCCCAATCTATGATGCGATCATTGATGGAGTGAAAAGCTTTGGGAAGGATGTCGAGGTCGCACCTAAGAAAGCATATGTAAGTCTACGGCGCAGCAAGCAGTTCGCCATCGTTCAGCCCTCCACGAAAACCAGGGTCGACGTGGGGATTAATCTAAAAGGAACTGACCCAGGAGGTAGATTAGAGCCATCAGGGAGTTTTAATGCTATGGTATCTCATCGAGTCCGCATCACTGAAAGGGATCAAGTCGATGAGCAGCTGTTTCAGTGGCTGAAAAGTGCCTATGAAGCTGCCTAATGGGTGGGATTCTTGGAAACATCCATAGGATAAGTAAATTTCGAACCAATCCGGTTGATCTATTGTATCAATTCATAAGAATCGCTTGCCCAAAGTCGAATTATTCCCTATAATTATCTAAATATGTTGATTACGATTGTCATTGGCCATATGCAGGAAATTCCTGTCTCAAAGACCATCAATATATTTTCGATAGTCCCGAATAAATTTTTAATCCAATTCGATTTAGATCTATACTGGAAGGAGGTGGTGCCCAGGAGCATTAGATAAGAATAAACCCCCAGATCGTCTTTAGTTAAAACCTTTTATCATTCAAGCAAGCTGGAGGAGAGAAAACATGTCCCGTAAATATCTATTTGTTACCTCAATATTGATAGTTTTGGCGCTGTTTGCTGCTGCTTGTCAGACAAGCGAAGCAACCACCGCGCCTGAAGGCGCAGCCGCTCCCAGTGGTTATGGGGCGATCGTGAAGAGCATCCAGGATAGAGGTAAGGTGGTGTGCGGCAGCCGCACGGACCTGGCTGGATTCGGTGAGCTGGATGCGGATGGACGCAACGTTGGTTTCGACATTGACCTCTGCCGCGCAATTGCAGCAGCCTTGCTCGGTGATGCGGAAGCCGTCGAATTCGTACCCCTCAGCGCGGCTGAGCGCGGTCCTGCACTACAAACCGGAGAGGTAGACATCTTATCAAGAAATGCTACCTGGCCCAGCACGCGTGATGCCCAGTGGGGAAATTTTGCTCATGTGTGGTTCTATGATGGTCAGGGCTTCATGGTACCCGTAGCCAGCGGGATTACAGAGATCGAACAATTGGATGGCGCCACGGTATGTGTCACCACCGGCACAACCACCGAATTGAACCTGGCAGATGCCTTCCGGCAGCGCGGCCTTGAGTTCACTGCCGTCTCGTTTGAGGATACGTCAACAGTCTACAGTACTTATGAGGAGGGGCGCTGTGATGCAACTACCAGCGACAAATCCCAGTTGGCCTCAGTTCGCCAGGGATTTGCTAACCCAGACGATCACATGATCCTGGATATCACCATCTCCAAAGAACCGCTCACGCCAGTCGTTCCCTCCGGGGATGACCAGTGGTTCGATATCGTGAAAGTCATCACTTGGGGTCTGATCAATGCCGAGGAATTGGGGGTCAATCAGGCTAATGTCGAAGAGATGAAGTCCAGCGATAACATTGAAGTACGTCGCTTATTGGGCGCCGAAGGCGAGTGGGGTCAATCTGATCTCAGTTTACCTGCGGACGCGGTTGCCAAAGCGGTCGCCGCGGTTGGCAACTACGGCGAGATCTTTGAGCGCTATCTTGGCTCTGGCGGTCTCAACCTGCCGCGCGGGCAGAACAACCTCTGGACAAACGGTGGTCTGATCTACGCACCACCGATGCGGTAACCCAAATCTCTGTTCTTGAGGGATATGGCTCATTCTAAGAGTCATATCTCTCATCATGAAACCAAATATGGCGCCCGAAAAATCCCCGGCGGACGCGATCCAGTTTCACAGCCAGATTCCTTTTTGGCGGGACGAACGTGTTTTACGCATCGCAGCTCAAGTTGTCTCCGCGCTGGTTGTGATTGGATTGCTCTATTGGGGTTTCATCAATGTGATCAATGCAGCTGAACAAAGAGGGTTGTCTTTAGGATTCGGATTCCTGCGAGAGTCAGCCGGTTTTCCCATTGGCGAATCAGACATCCCTTACGATCCCTCGAAATCATTTCTTTATGCATTCTTAATTGGGGTACTCAATACATTGAAAGTCGCCATCGTGGGAGTTTTCTTCGCCACGATCCTTGGGACTATTGTGGGTATTTCCCGCTTATCCCGCAACTGGCTGGTGAGCCATCTAGCACTTATTTATATTGAGTTCAATCGCAATATACCTTTATTGGTTCTCTTGCGGCTTTGGTTCCGTGGGGTTATCTCCAGACTGGCAGATGTTCAAGAAAGTTTCTCCTTACCAGGACCGGTTTATCTC
>JAUWLJ010000020.1 GCA_030613705.1 Chloroflexota bacterium | reverse complement strand
GTGCGAGAAATGGATGGTGGTAAGTATGCCGTAGCAGTTGTCCGTTCAGAGGGGCGTCCAGCTGCTGAAGTATTGGTGGAACAGCTTCCGGACCTGATTGCCTCCCTGCGATTTGGGAAGTCCATGCGCTGGAACAGCAGCAATGTCACCTTTTCAAGACCCATCCGCTGGCTGCTGGCGTTCTTCAACGAACAGTTGCTGAATTTTACTTTCGCTGGTGTATCCTCAGGAAATACCACTCGCGGATTACGTTTTTATCATCCTGAGCAGATCGAGGTGCGTTCTCCAAAGGAGTATTTTGCTTCACTGGCCGCTCAGGGCCTTCTCCTGGACCAGGAGGAGCGCTCGCAGCGAATCAGTGAGCAGGTGGGTATTTTGGCTGAAGAAATTGGGGGTACGGCGGTGATCGATGCAAATCTGCTAACTGAGGTGACGAATCTGGTGGAGGCACCTTTGGGGGTGCGCGGCTCTTTCGATGCAAAGCATTTGGAACTGCCGGATGAGGTTTTAATTTCAGTCATGAAGAAACACCAGCGGTACTTTCCCGTGCAGAAGAATGGGCAGTTGCTGCCATATTTTATTGCGGTTAGCAATCGCGGTGAATCTGACAACTCCCAAGAGCTGGATCTGATCATTGAGGGGAACGAGCATGTCATCCGGGCCAGGTTCGCGGATGCAGCCTTCTTTATCGGTGATGATGTTAAGCAACCCTTGGAGGCTTACTTACCGCAGCTGGACACCTTGACTTTCCAGGCGGATTTGGGCTCGATGCTTGAAAAGACGCGTAGAATTCAAGGGCTGGTAGTCGATCTAGCCTCACAAATTGGATTAGATTCTGAACAGGTGCGGGTTGGGCAGCGTGCGGCCGAGTTGTGTAAAGCGGACCTGGTTACTCATATGGTGGTGGAAATGACTTCCCTGCAGGGGATCATGGGGCGTTATTACGCTCTAAAATCTGGAGAGCTCGAATCGGTTGCTGATGCCATCTTCGATCACTACCTGCCACGTTTTGCAGGTGATTCAGCCCCAGAATCTTTACCAGGGCTGGCTGTTGGATTAGCTGACCGGCTCGACACCCTGGCAGGTTTGTTTGCAGTTGGACTGGCTCCCACAGGAGCGAAAGATCCTTTCGGACAGCGTCGTGCAGCCCTGGGTGTGGTTGGGAATCTGATCGACTGGGATCTGGATTTTGATCTGCGCGCCGCATTACAGGCAGCGGCGAAGCGTTTGCCGCTTGAAATGAGCCAGGTTAGCCAGGTGGAGTGCCTGAGTTTCATCATTGAGAGGCAGCGAAATCTATTGCTTGAAACTGGTGATAGATTTGATGTGGTTGATGCGGTATTGTCTGCCCAGGGTCACAATCCAAGCCGAGCTGCACATGCGGTAAAAGCCCTGAGGGTCTGGATAGAACGCACTGATTGGAATGAAATTCTTCCTGCTTATGCTCGCTGCGTGCGCATTACCCGCGACCTCACCGAAATCTACCCAGTTGATGAAAAGAGGTTCGAGGAATCTGCTGAGCGTGCGCTTTACCGCTCTCTGATGACTGCAGAAAATGAGCCACGTGCCCCGGGTTCAGTTGATGACTTCTTAAATGCTTTCATCCCGCTGATTCCAGACATCAACAAATTCTTCGATCAGGTGCTGGTGATGGTAGATGATGAGTTACTGCGTAATAACCGACTGGGTGTACTGCAGCGTATCTCAGCCCTGGCGGATGGGGTGGTGGATATGTCAAGGCTGGAAGGATTTTAAACTGGGATCATGTTATTAAGACCAGCTTTTTTCTAATGAAACTCATCCATATATGACTTGATGTTGGGGATCGAATTCATCTTTTCGTAGAAGAAATTATTAACAATATTAATCACATGTTCGCGCGCAGCTTCCGCTTCTGCTGAGAGATGCTCAGTAGACTCCTGGCGATTCAGGCTGTCACGTAGAGCTAACAAATGGCGGACGATCTCTGTTTCCTGGTCACCTTCCAAGGCTTCGATGACAGAAAAGATCAATTGATCTGTCTGTGATAGCACGTGATCTATCGAGATTTGTGATCCTGGAAAAAAACTATCGTCGATGGTTTTGATCAAAGACCATACCTGGTAGAGCATGGTTGTCGGTTCGTCAAACAACTCGCGCAGGAACGCTGCTTCGTGATAGCGACCGGTCAATCGAAAAACGTTATACATACGTTTGGCCGCTTTCCCATAATTGATATCCTTAATTAAATACTTGTAGATTTCTTTTTCGAGTTGGGTGACATAATCATCCAAGGCATCCGGGGAGACATTTCTCATTGATGTTTCTTTCCAGGAGGATCCGGTGGAACCCATATAGTAAGCTTTGATATCAAGCGCCCCATGACCGAAGGGATTACGTCCCAGATAGCGGTGAAAGTAAGCACTGACGAACATCCAATCGAAGGGGGCGTTGAAAGCCACGAATACCGGGGCCTGAGATTCAGGTACAACTTCCTTCAGCCAGGATTCAAAAAGAGCCATTGCTTCGGCGGGTGGAACCCCTTTATCTAATAATGTCTCGATTGATAGTCCATGAATGGCAAATGCTTCAGGCAGCATCTCGTCGTTTACCGGTTGCAGTTCAATATAAAACGATCTCTGAGGTTGTGATACCAAACAGGCGCCGATGGAAAGCAGTGAATAACGGCTTGGGGATGGGCCCGCGGTCTCGACATCGACAGAGATATAGGCTTCGTCAAAAGAGGTAGTATTCATAGAAAATAATTATAATTGTTTTCAGTTTTGATAAGTGATAATCCAATGCAGATGGAAATGGAACTAATAACCCTGAAGGGTCGCTATCATTTGGGTATGAGCCACACCTCAACTGGTATAATTGAGCCCCTCTTAGATTCGATGGACTTTATGGAGATATCGCTGAATAAGGGAAGCGTAACCTATTTTTGGCCAGGGGATTTAAGAATTAAGGTTTTTTAAAGACAAAAATCAGGCTGATAATGTCCACTATAGATGAGATCAAAAGCCGCGTTGATATCGTAGATCTGGTTTCCGAGACAGTCCAGTTGCGCCGGTCGGGAAAAAACTATACTGGTTTTTGCCCATTTCACAGCAATACCCGCACTCCAGCTTTTGTTGTTTTCCCTGAGACAGGTACCTGGCGTTGTTTTGGTCAGTGTAATGAAGGTGGGGATATCTTCGGTTTCGTGATGAAGAAAGAAGGATGGGATTTCAGTGAAGCGTTGAGGAATTTAGCTGATCGTGCAGGTGTGGAACTCAAACCGCTGACTTCGGAAGAACAAGAAGCGGTTGAAGAGCATGATCATCTAAGAAACTTGCTTGAAGATGCAGTCACGTTTTATCGCCATAATTTATTCAACACACCTGCAGGAAAGCCTGTCTTAGAGTACCTTCGACAAGAACGTAAATTAAATGATGAAACGATTGAGACTTTTGGTCTTGGATACGCGCCTGATTCCTGGGATGCGGGTTTCAAACACTTTACTTCAAAAGGATATGACCAGGAGGATTTGATTGCCAGCGGATTGCTTACTGAACGTGAAGGCGTTGAAAGTTCTGATAGAGTAGCAGTTTATGATCGTTTTCGTCACCGGATTATGTTTCCAATCCGCGATGAGCGAGGCCGTATGGCAGGTTTTGGAGCCCGGATAATTAATCCTCAGGACGTACCAAAGTTTCTCAATTCTCCACAAACAGTCTTGTTTGATAAAGGGCATATCCTATATGGGCTAGATAAGGCAAAAAAGGGAATCCGTACGCAAGACCAGGTCGTGATCGTCGAGGGCTATCTGGATGTGATTGCCCTGCATCAAGAAGGGTTTCCCAACGCTGTCTCACCGATGGGAACTGCTCTCACCGAGTATCAATTGAGATTGCTCAAGCGTTTTTCCCGCCGCATTGTCTTAGCACTGGATGCAGATGCTGCTGGGGATAAAGCCACCTTGCGTGGTTTACAGGTCGCACGGCAAACGCTCGACCGGGAGTCGGACCCCGTTTTTGATGCCCGTGGTTTATTAGGCAGTGAAGCACGCTTGAAAGCGGACATCCGAGTGACTACTTTACCCGACGATCTTGATCCCGATGAAGTCGTTTTGCAGGATGCTGCCAAATGGGAACAAATTGTTGCCGAAGCAAGCCCGATTGTGATACACGTTATGGAGACTTTGGCTAAAGAACAGGAACTTGATGACCCTAAAGTGAAATCCCAAATTGCCAATCAAGTTTTACCATTGATTGCGGATGTACCTGACTCGGTAGAAAGGGAAGCATACCGCCAACGTTTGGCGCGCTTATTAAAGGTTGACGAAAGAGCCTTTACCGAGACTGCGGCTCCGAGATCTCGGCGCCGGCGCGCTAATTTTCGACCAGGTCCTGCATCAGCGGAGGTTGAGGGACCATTAACCGGAGATTTTCCGATCCATGCGACACCAGAATTATTGGAAGCACATTGCCTGAGTGTTCTGCTCCGTCGCCCCGATCTGGTATTCCGGATGGATCGCGCCTTACAGGAAAATGGGCTCAATCGGTTATCCATAGATGATTTCCAATCCAGCGATCACCAGACCTTATTACTGCTGGTCGATGAATCTTTGAAACAAGACCATTCTGAACCACAGTTATTCGTCCAAAATAGCTTGTCGTTGCCTCTTATGGAACTGGTAGATCAGCTGCTGATGAAAACTGATAATTTGGATCCAAACGAAGATAAGGTGCTTGAGGATCTGGTGCGTACGTTGCTTGTACTTCGCCAACGCCGGTTGTTCCAAGAAATCGAACATATCAGATATCTGATGGAAGAATCTCAGTTGGCTGAGGATAATAGTGTCGCGGATTACCAAAAAACGATGGTGCAGCATATTGCCGCGCGAAGCAGGCTTGATAAGGCTCTGGGTTTTTATACGAGTCATTTGATTCATTAATAGACGGAGGAACTACTTGACTCGAAAAACAGACTCGAAAAATTTGCAAGGGATGGGTGCTTCGGATAAGGGGGACTTGGGTGAGGATCCGCAGGACATTAAAGACGCAACTCAACCCGTGCAAGAAATTGCTGAGACACTCTCCAAATCGGGCTCGCAAGAGCAAGGGGAACCGGATGAGGATGCTTTATCACGTGAGGAGCAGGAACTTCAAAAGATAAAAAAAGAAAAGCCAACAGATATCTTAGAAGACCCCAGAATGGCCGTAGAATTGAGCGATGACCCGGTCAGGTTATACCTCAGAGAGATCGGGGGGATTGACCTTCTCAATCCTGATCAGGAGTTCTGGTTGGCTACTCAAACGGAGGCCTCTCGAAGAGTCGAATCGCTCACTCGACAGCATCCTTTGATCCGCAAAGGGGACTCTGTTCCTTCAGGGATTTACAAAGCGCTCTATGAGGAATTATTAACTGCTTGGAAGCGGGTTGTGGAGGATACGCTGCGCTTGGGTTTTGACCTGCCAGATCTAAGACTGATCCTGGGAGAAGCACTAATGTTGCGACAAACCTGGGCTTCAGACACTCCGTCTTATCTGCATGCCTATTTAGACAATGGCTTATGGGGAAAAGATCCTTTATGGGATGGTGTCGCTCGCAACGTGTTCACCGTGTTTGTCTGTCTCTATCTAATGCCTGCTCCCCTTGCCGATTACCTGGATGAATATCTCTCTGGTCATGAGAGTTTACCCTCCAAAAGGGCTTATAACCGTCATCTCCCCGATAATGAATTATTACAAGATGAGATTGAAGATGCTCGTTACCGCGCCCGAGATGCCCATAATGCAATTATTCAGGCCAATCTGCGGCTAGTTGTTAGTGTCGCTAAAAGATATATCGGCCGTGGGAGCACATTCCTTGATTTGATCCAGGAAGGAAATATCGGTCTATTGCGAGCTGTAGCAAAATTCGATCCAACTCGTGGATATAAGTTCAGCACATACGCAACCTGGTGGATCCGTCAATCGATCAGCCGTTCGATTGCAGACCAGGCACGCACCATCCGCATACCCGTTCACGTTTATGAATCGATAAACCGCATTATGCGCGCCCAACGGACCCTGATTCAACAATTGGGACGAGAGCCAAATAGTGATGAGTTAGCTGTGGAGGCGGGTTTTCTAGATCCTCAAGATGTTCAGGTTATCCTGCAGGCTCGCTCAGATGGAAATCAAGTTCCTTTGGATGTTCGCCGGCGTTGGCTGCGCGCAGCCAAAAAAGTCAGTCGCATTATACGGTCTTCAGAGGAGCCAATGTCCTTGGAAAGTCCCGTTGGTACGGAGGATAACAGCCAATTAGGTGATTTTATTGAGGATCAAGACGCGCTCGAACCCATGGACGCGGCAGCCCGTGAAATGCTGCGTGAGCAGGTAAAAAACGCTCTCGCAGTGCTCTCTGACCGGGAACGCGAGGTATTGGAGCTGCGTTTTGGCCTGATTGATGGCAAGGATCGTACCTTGGAAGAGGTTGGTCAGCATTTCAAGGTAACTCGTGAACGAGTGCGGCAAATTGAAGCCAAAGCATTAAGAAAATTACGTCACCCTACTCGCAGTCGACATCTGCGCGATTATTTTGGCTAAATGACCCCTATCATCACTACAACCTGGGCCCTGTTCGCTGGGCTGATAGTGCTTTTCCTGCCAGGCTTGGCCTGGCAGGCATTATTTCGGGATCCTGAACAAGATACTTTTGAGCGCATGGCAGAAGCGATTGGGCTGAGTATTTCGATCACTGCATTATTAGCGTTATTGGCTTACATCATTGGCTGGCAGGTATCATCTATTGCCATGGTCGTCTTCTACTTATTGTTGGTTCCACCGGCAATTTGGGCGTTGAGACATTGGTGGAGAGAAAGCAAACCGGGAGCGGAGACTGCCAGTCATTCAAACGACAACCATCCTTTGAAAGAAGCCATAATTGACACGACCGACAACTGGCTCTCTCGCTGGCAAGACAAACTGCGTTTCCTTATTTTGGCGCTGGTCTTCTTTTCTGTACTAATATGGCGTTTCTATCAAATTCGTGATGTGATCTTGCCGCTGTGGGTAGATTCTATCCACCATGTGCAGATTGTGGGTTTGATCCTGGAAAATGGAGGGTTACCAGACACGTTCGAGCCTTATATGCCAGTGCCGTTTTACTACCATTATGCATTTCATACCCTGGCTACAGTTTACTCCTTTATTGCCCGAATGAGCCCTCAAGATTCGGTGCTGTACCTTGGACAGGCTCTCAACGCTGCGATCGCTCTGGCGGTATATCGTTTAGGAAAGGCTTTATGGGGAGATTGGCGTCGGGCAGCATTAAGTGCAATGCTGGTCGCTTTTGTGACCCAAATGCCTGCGTATTATGTCACCTGGGGGCGATATACCTTATTAACTGGGATGTTATTGCTGCCACTAGCGATGGCGCTTGCGCTGGATATCATCAACAAAGGAGCCAAATTTTCCCGGGTGATCACCTTCAGTGTGATTACTGCAGGTTTACTTTTAGCCCATTATTATGCTGCAGTATTATTCGCGTTGTTTCTTATCATCCTTGGTGCTCAGGCTGTGTTCGGAGATATTAAACATAAGCGATATTCTGGGTGGAAAATCTGGCTGCCATTGCTCCTTGCATCCATTGCTGGGTTCTTATTAGCGGGTCCTTGGCTTTACCGTATGTGGGGATACGCCCAAGAAGGGGTCAAGGTTGGTGCCATCCAGCCGACAATTGAAGCGGTGGACAGATTATATTTTCCAGAGTATTTGAGATACCTTTGGCGTTTGCTGGGACCGGATCGCAATCACGCACTATTGTTTATAGCCCTGCCGGGGTTGATCATATCCTTGTTCCGTCAACGTACCCGCACATTTGGGATATGGACTATCATCCTCGGTATTATCAGTTTGCCGGTGGGTGTTTATGTCGCCCCTTTCAGACCAGATCATGCAGTCATCGTTTTATTTTTGCCAACTGCAATGATGGTAGCAGAGTTGTTCATCAGTGCAACTGATTGGTCTCCCATAGAAAGATTTTCCTCCTTGAAAACAATCTCAGTTTTGATCATTTTCGGGACACTGATTGTGTGGGGAGTCTGGGGAACTCGTTCAGTGATTAACTCTGTGACGGTTCTGGCGACGAAAGCAGACCTGGAGGCGATCGATTGGATCGAAAGCAATCTCCCGCAAGAAGCTCGATTCTTGATCAATGTTACCCACTGGCAGTACGGGAGCTACCGTGGTGTGGATGGGGGCTGGTGGATCACACCGTTGACAGGCAGGATGACTTCACTTCCCAATGTTCTCTCTGGGATGGGAGATGGCGCATACGTTGAGCAGGTGAATATATCTGCCGCAAAGGTCAGTCAGATTGAAGGCTGTACACCTGAATTCTGGGATCTGGTTCACGAAGAAAGAATGACTCATGTTTATCTCACTCAATCTAAGGGTACGATCCGCCCAAACCACTTCGATGATTGTTTAGGTATTGAGCTGATTTATGAAAATGATGGTGTGTATTTATACCGGATTGAGGATATAATTATGCAAATGAAGGATGCTTGCTGGCATCAATTGTGAAATTTGACACCTACTTAAGCATGTGATAAGATAGGGAAGTTTTTTGAGAGAGTAGGGGTGGTGTGAGGTTCCTTAAAATTATCGGCCCTGAACGATAATAGGGCACCCGGATAGTTTGGGGAGTTCATCCACCCCTTACTATTTTAAATAACTTGGGCTGTCTTATGCTTTACGATTATTTACCTCTTGCTATTTTATTCATTCTCGCCATACTGCTGGCGGGGCTTGTTGTATTGCTTGGGCATGCATTCGGACCTCGTCGACCTACAAAACGTAAGTCACAAACTTATGAATCGGGTATGACTCCGATCGGACCAGGTACTCGCCGTCTTCCAGTGAGATTTTACCTGGTGGCAGTGTTGTTCATCCTTTTTGATATCGAGGTTGTTTTCTTCTACCCTTGGGCGGTAGCTTTCCGCCAGCTGGGTTTATTTGGTTTAATCGAAATGCTCATCTTCATTGTTATTTTATTGGTTGGATATGTTTATGCTTGGAAGAAAGGAGCATTAGAATGGGAATAGAACAGAAAGCCGGGGATCTGGGTGCGGTAACTATACGCCTGGAGCAAGCGGTCAATTGGGCACGAACTTATGCTATGTGGCCGATGTTGTTCGGGATAGCTTGCTGTGCCATTGAAATGATGGCTGGCCAGGCCGCAAAGCATGATATGAGCCGCTTTGGGATGGAGTTGATGCGCGCTACGCCGCGCCAATCAGATCTGATGATCATCTCTGGTCGGGTTACTCGCAAGATGGCGCCGGTCTTACGCCTGCTTTACGATCAGATGCCTGACCCAAAGTGGGTTGTAGCCATGGGTGATTGCGCCTCCTGCGGCGGTATCTTTAATAATTATGCCATCGTGCAAGGTGTGGATGAAATCATGCCTGTGGATGTATATGTCGCTGGTTGTCCCCCGAGACCAGAAGCGCTTATCCATGGCATATTGACTTTACATGATAAAGTGCGCGGCGAAACCCTGAAAACCTGGGCTTAGTTCGTCATGAATATCGTTGGGTTGCTATGAATAAAGAACTAGAAAAAACTGCTTCAGCCTTGGTAGAGCGATATAGCGTGGAACTTCGAGAATCCCGAGGACAAACCAATTTGATCGTCTCCGCTGAGGATATCATTGAGGTTTGCCAAACACTGCGCGACGAATTCGGATTTAATTTTCTGGAAGTCGAAACAGCTGTTGATTATTGGCCTCGGCAGGAGCCGCGCTTTCACGTGATTTATCAACTGTACTCCATTGAAAAACACATTCGGATTGGCTTACGAGTACCTGTCTCCGGTGTTTCGCCTGGCTTGCCAACCTTGGTGGGTTTATTCGCAAACGCAAACTGGCGCGAGCGAGAAATCTGGGATATGTTCGGTATTCGTTTTGAGGGTCATCCGAACTTACGCCGCATACTCATGCCTCATGATTGGCAAGGACATCCGCTGCGTAAAGATTATCCTCTGGGTTATGAAGAGGTTCAATTTACTTTCAATGCTGAAGAAATTGACCGGGATAAGCCGTATGCCGAAGAGTGAGACATAATCATGTTAGATCAATCGGAATATGCCTTCAACGAATTACGACATTTAGTCTCTGAAAGGGCCATTCAGGGTGAGACCATGCTCCTGAATATGGGCCCACAGCATCCCAGCACACACGGTGTCTTGCGTTTGCTGCTTGAATTGGATGGCGAGATCGTTGTAAATTGTTTCCCCGACATTGGTTTCCTGCATACGGGGATAGAGAAGAACATGGAAGCCAAATCCTATGAGAAGGCAGCTGTGATGACCGACCGCCTGGATTACCTCAACAATCTGGGTAACAATTTGGTGTATTGCATGGCGATCGAAAAGCTGGCAGATTTGGATGTCCCGGTACGCGCCCAAGCCATCCGGGTCATACTTACCGAGCTGCAGCGGATCGCCTCACATTTGGTCTGGCTTGGGACTCATACCCTGGACCTGGCGGCGATCTCTCTCTTTTGGTACACCTTCCGAGAACGGGAGCTGATCCTGGATATCTATGAAATGGTCTCAGGTCAGCGCATGATGACCACTTATTTCCGCCCGGGAGGGCTTTGGCGGGATGTCCCAGTAGAATTTGAGAATGCAGTTCGTGAGTTTATCAAGATCTTTCCCCAACGGATTGAGGAATATGAGGCCATGTTGAAGGAGAATCCGATATTCATCGAACGCACCAGAGACATCGGTATTCTCAAGGCAGAGGATGCGATCCACTGGGGTGTGACCGGTCCACTCTTGCGCGCCACTGGAGTTGAGCAGGATTTACGAAAAGCCGATCCTTACATGGGTTATGAGCAGTATGAATTCGATGTCCCTACTCAAACTGCTGGCGATACCTATGCACGTTACCAGGTCCGCATGGAAGAGATGCGCCAATCGCTCCGCATTGTTCAGCAGGCTCTAGACAAGCTGCCATATGGGCCTGTGCGCAGCAACAACCGCAAATTCGTTCCACCACCGCGCTCTGAGCTCGGGACCAGTATGGAGGCAGTGATCCACCACTTCAAGCTTTGGACGGAAGGATTTGATATGCCCGAAGGATCCGTGTATGTGGCGGCTGAATCTCCTAGAGGTGTGTTGGGAGTATATCTGGAGAGCGATGGCGGCCCCAAGCCTTTCCGGGTACATTGGCGGACACCTTCCTTCGATAACCTTCAGATTCTACCGGAGTTGGCGAGGGGTCACCTGGTAGCAGATTTAGTTGCCTTGATGGGTACAACTGACTTTGTCTTAGGAGACATTGATCGATGAAGCTCGATTTGAGGGAACATGATAGCTGAAAAATACGCTGCAGAAATTGAGATCATACTAGCCAAGTATCCCCTTGATCAAAAGCGATCGGCTGTGATGCCATTGCTTTATCTAGCCCAACGTGAAGGAGGTTACGTCACTAAGGGCGATATGGTTGAGATTGGTAAAATCCTGGGCATCACCTCAACTGATGTTGCTTCAATTGTTGGTTTTTATACCCTTTACTATGATCAACCAGAAGGGACAATTCGTATTCAGGTCTGCAATGATCTGCCGTGCGCATTACGGGGAGCGGATGAATTTTTAGAAAAATTGTGCGAGAACCTGGGAATAAAAATTGGGGGTACAACCCAGGATGGATCAGTGACAGTTGAAGCAGTCATGTGCTTAGCAGCGTGTGATAAAGCCCCAATGTTCCAGGTGCAATCAGCAGATGGTCTCTCATACTATGAAGATCAGACTGTGAGAAGTGCTCTTGAAGTGGTAGAAACGTTACGAAAACAGGATGCATCTAAATGAGCGAGTTTATCCTGCTTCGTCATCGCCAAATACCAGATTTGGATCAACTCGAGGTATATCGTCAGCACGGCGGATTTGAAGCATTCCAGAATGCAGTCACGACGATGAATCCGTATGATGTCACCCAGGAAGTGAAAGCCTCTGGTTTGCGAGGCAGGGGCGGCGCGGGTTTTCCGACCGGCTTAAAATGGACATTCATCGATAATGAGAATTGGCCGCATTATGTTGTCGCCAATGCGGATGAATCTGAACCAGGAACTTTTAAAGACCGCGAGATCATGGAGGGAAACCCCTTCCAGTTCTTGGAGGGGATCGCTCTGACTGCTTATGCGATCCAGGCCACTGAAGCATACATATACCTGCGTGGTGAATTTTGGCAGATCGCTGCTTCTCTAGACCTGCAAATCAAAGAACTCGAAGCGGATGGATTGCTGGGTGAAAAGATCTTCGGCACTGATTATTCCCTGCGTATCTTTACCCATCTCGGGGCGGGGGCTTATATTTGTGGCGAGGAGACAGCCCTGCTAGAATCTATGGAGGGAAAGCTGGGCCAACCCCGTCTCCGCCCTCCTTTCCCACCCTCTTACGGGCTCTTTGGTAAACCGACTGTCGTCAATAATGTCGAAACTCTGACCAATGTGCCTTTTATCCTCACCCGCGGTGCGGATTGGTACACCTCGATCGGCACTGAAAAGAGCACTGGTCCCAAGATCTTCAGCCTTTCAGGGCGAGTGAACAAACCCGGAAACTACGAACTTCCTTTGGGAACCACCTTCCGTGAACTGATATTTGAACATGGAGGTGGCATCCCAGATGGCAGGGAGATCAAAGCCATCATGGCTGCAGGTGCTTCATCCTCATTGATTATTGCCAATGAAGAAGCGCTCGATACTCCCATGGATTATGAGAGCGTACCCAAGGTCGGGGGTGCCCTGGGTTCAGCATCTGTGATTGTGATTGACGACACGGTGAGCATTGATTGGGTGTTGTATAAAACATTGCATTTCTTCAGCCACGAATCCTGCGGAAAGTGCACCCCTTGCCGGGAAGGTACTTTTTGGATGCGGCATATTATTGATCGTATCCACAAGGGAGAGGCTGGCTGGAGTGATGTCGAACTGCTTAATGAAGTAGCTCTCCAGATTAAAGGAACGTGTCTGTGTGCCCTGGGAGAGTTCGCGATAGAAGCAGTCACTTCTGGAATCGAGCGGTTTGAATCCGATTTTCAGGCGAAGGTTACCGGTGTTTCGAGCAAAGAATGAACTAGTTGGTTTATAGAGATCTAGATGTAGCTGGTTGAAAAAATAAAACGCTCTCTATGTTATTGTCGTGGAAGATGGAACGAATATGGGTCAATTGATAAGTCTAGATCGATGGAAAAGAAGGCCAGGTACCAGCTGGTACCTTGGTTGTGGATGCTGCCAAGAAGGTAGGCGTGGACATCCCGGTCTTTT
>JAUWLJ010000030.1 GCA_030613705.1 Chloroflexota bacterium | reverse complement strand
CTCTGAGCATAATACCCTATAATCCCGACTTCCAAACTTCCTACCTGCTCATCAGGCAGGGTGTTCTCCCTCAACCACTCACCAACAGCCTGATAAATTTCAAAGCGGGTATCATTGTGTTTGCTCATCTGCCACAAAACTCTTCCATTTGCGGCGAACAAGATCATCAAGACAATCGCAGGAAAAATGACTGGTAAAGACCAAAGATTTTTTTTCCCCCGAATAACTCTCTTGATCAAATCGGAACTAGCTGTTAGACCAAGACCAACTGCAATGACAAATCCTGGGACTAGTGGCGCATAATACCAAAAATAGCGGGTCACCCCTAAGAGGGAATAGGACAAGAAATAAATTAGAGGCCAAATCAGGATGATGCCCCACAGTCTCTTCTTCCAGATGGCCATGAGAACACCCAATATAGCCAGGAGGGCTTCAACTATATAAGGCCAAGAGGCATAACCTCTGATGACTGTCAAAAATCCTCGAGTAAACGATTCGCTGATCGCCATCAAACCCTGCTGCTGCTTGGAGGCCAACGTCACTGGAATTGGGGAACCAAAATAAAACCCGGAAAACACAACCCAGACTAACAGGATTACGCTACTAACCAGGATAGCTTTCCATGGGATTGGTTTTCGCAACCTGATCAAATAATCGATCCCCAGGATTATCAAAACCAATACGCCATCAGGGCGAGCCAGGGCAGCAAGAGCACCGAAAATGCCCGCAGTGATAAAGTTCTTACGTGCATAGAATGCAAAAGTGCCCAAACATAAAGCTAGGTATAAGGGCGTTTCAGATCCCAGGGTGCTCACCACTAAAGGAAAAGTGGGATAAAGCAGCAAACCAGTCCAACCGATAATCGGGGTTTTCCATGTATGGGCTAAATCAAAGATGAACAAACCACCTAGTGCCAGGCTGATTACACCAATACCAGTAGCCAGTAAATGAAAATCCGATGTTATTAATCCCGCAAGTGCCAAGACAATTGTAAACAATGGCGTGGTAGTGCTCAGGATCCGCTCACCTGGATTGTAAACAAATCCTAAACCACGGGAAATATTTGCCGCATACCGATAGCTTATAAACGGATCATCATATGCCCAACGGTAGAAACCCATGAGCAAGATGATGGTGATAAATCCCAGGATCAGGAACACCAACCAATTAACCTTGCTATGCTTCGTCAGCTGCTCCATCCGATGATTCTTGATCCTCCCGGTAGGCATCGATGACCTCAGGTGAACTGCCGATCATCTTTATCTGTCCGTGATCGAGCCACACGGCCCGCGGACACATCTCGAGAATCGTATCCATATTGTGAGAGACAAGGATAATCGTGGCACCCAACTCGCGAAATTCTTCCATCCTCGAAAAGCTCTTCCTTTGAAAAGCTTCATCCCCCACCGATAAGACTTCATCCAATAGGAGAATATCGGGTTCGATATCAGTAGCGACCGCAAATCCGAGACGAGCGACCATACCAGAAGAAAAGTTCCTTAAAGGAACATCAATAAATTCCCATAATTCAGCAAAATCGACAATACGGTCAAATTTCTCCTGCATTTCATCATTCGTAAACCCAAGTAAAGCGCCATTTAGAAAAATGTTTTCTCGACCAGTTAAATCCGGGTGAAAACCTGCCCCAAATTCCAGCAATGGAGCAACTTTCCCTATCACGACAACCCGCCCCCTAGAAGGACGCATCACTTGAGCGATCAATTTCAATAATGTGCTTTTTCCTGCACCATTGACCCCGATCAATCCAATCATCTCCCCTTTGAGAATATTAAGATTAACCTCACTCAATGCCCAAAATTCCCCCAAGGTAATATTTCCCTGAAACCTGCGAATCAAGTATTCCTTGAACGTGAAAATTTTCTCAGAGGCAATTTGATACCGGACTCCGACTTGTTCCATTATGATCACTGGTTCATTTATTGAAGGAAAATGTCGTTCCTCAATAACTTTAGGTTCAGACACGATATGCGAATTCATCAGATTTTCCGGTGAAGTAAATCCATCCTACGAATAAAGTGACGATCGATATTCCACCCGCGATCATTACAAGAGATAAATCAGGAACCTTACCGTAATAGATTGGCATACGGAAGAGTTCAATCAGGTAAAACATCGGATTTAATCGGGTGATCCAAAAGCGGTATGCCTCGGGTAAGATCTCTGGGGAATAGATTACCGGACTTAAATACATCCATGCTGTCAGAGCGATTTGGAACATTTCAGCGATGTCGGCGTAAAAGATCGCCATGGTAGAGATTAACAGCCCAACACCGAGGGCAAACATCGCTAAAAATAATATTGGGATGGGTAATAAGATTATTGTCCATCTAATTGGAACTCCGGTTAGAAGCATCACAATCAGGAGTGGGATCAGCGAGAAAAGTATGTTTATTAATCCGGTTCCAGTTGCCGATACCGCAAATGAGGTGCGCGGAATGTATATCTTCTTCAAGAGGCTGCCACCCCAAACTAAGTGCAGCGTTGCCGCATTGCTAGATTGGGCAAAAAAATTCCAGGCGATCAAGCCGCTCAATACATATGCAGCATATCCTTCTTGAGAACCTCCGAATGCCTGGGAAAACACTATCGTCAGGATAAGCATGGTTCCTAAAGGATTCAACATCGTCCAGGCGACACCCAGGACTGATCTTTTATATCGAGTGAGGATGTCACGACGTACAAACTGGACAACCAAATAACGGTATTTGAAGATCGCCCGCAGCTCCTCTAATGCAGCTGATCCCTGCCGGGACGAGTCATAAACGGGGACTTGAGCAGCTTTATCCATTTTATTTTTGCAATTTTTTATTAGTGTGGATTATTTATTTCTGCTTGCACCAGAATGCGCATTTTCTCACATTTAACTATCTCGGTCAAGTGAGGTGAATTCCACCTTTAGTGATCTTTACAAATATTGCCTAATCCATAACCTTAAGTTCATCGGCATCCAACCATAGATTACCGGGCGAATGGCTGCCTTGATAGAAAGCCAGGACAACCTGCTGCCCCCCTCGCGGCGATGAACACGCACCATTTCAGGCCAACAACGATCATCCGCCTCGATCGATTTGGCTCCCCCGTGCAACCTGAAGTTTGCCCACAATCGTGAATAGTACTTGAGTGGGGCATGTTGGGATAATCTCACCCATAAATCATAATCCATGGCGAAGAAAAATGTAGGATCTAATGGCCCCACCTTTCTCCAAAGCTCTTTCCGGAAGAATGTCGCTTGCTGTGGAATATGAACATAACCACGCATCAACCGGCGATTATCGGTCTGTTTCGCTGGAAACCTTCCGATAACATTCCCCTCATCATTGATTAAATTTGCATCACCATATACCGTACCAATTTCAGGGTGTACTTGCAGATATCCAACAGCCTCAGCCACCGCACCGGGGAGATAAGTATCATCTGAATTCAACCAAGCTAGAATCTCCCCTTTTGCCTGCGAAAATCCCTTGTTGATCGCATCCGTTTGCCCTTGATCGGGTTCAGAGACCCACCAAGCTAGCCGGTCAGCATATTTCTGAATGATCTCAAGGCTGCCATCTGTCGATCCCCCATCTACAATAATATATTCCAGGTTTGGATATCCCTGATCCAAAACCGAGCGGATAGTCTCTTCCAGGAAATTAGCCTGGTTATAAGATGGCGTGATGATAGATACGAGAGGCTGTTCTAATGATTTCAATTATGGTTCCAGGGAGCAATTTATTGCCAGTCCTCGTCTGAATAATATAGCGGGGCCACGTCGCGCGTAAGATAGCGCACCCGTTCAATGTCGTATTCTGACAAGCGCTGCTGCCAATTTTTTATATTTGCCTGGCTATCAACTCGAACCGAATGAACTTTACTTTGCGAGACTTCTTTAGGGTTTTTAACACTGCTCGAAGACTGAATTACCTGTCTTACCTGGGAAGAATAATCTAAGCCCAGAGTCTGGTACAGCTGCTCAAATTGACCAAGTGGATCGATTGAGATATCTTCATGCCGGATGACGATAAAATCGGGGTGCTTTTCTCGCAGGGAATTAACCGTCTTGTATACCATACGCCACAACAGACTGCTCTGAGCAACGACATCCTCTTCGGAAGCGAGCATGGATTTCATATCCACCATAAAAGGATCCAGAATATCACGCATCAGCAGAGGTTGATCCAGCAGGTCAGAAAAATCGAAATTCCAGTCCAACCTCTCCAGGCTGCTCGCAACTGCTGCTGGGTGCCTGACTACGATCACCACCTGGCACCCCAGGATGTGAGCGAACCACTCGGTAGAAAAAATGGCAAAGGGATCTTTGATTAGCGGAATTTGATTATTTCGGCTTCCCTGCCAGAATGTCCCCCAATCACGACCCATCCGGATAAAGTCCTTGACTGAACGAAGAGATTTAATCTCCAACCAGCTATGGTAATGGAAGGCAAACATCTCCTGGAAAGCCGTCTCGTAATCTAGCTGGTTATCCTCACATATATAAGTGTACCAGTACCGGGTGGGTGCTCGCATTACTCCAGGCCGGTGCCAGACATTTAGCGGTTCGCTGATATAAGCGATCTTAGAATCCGCAGCTAACATCCTACCGACCCAGGTTGTTCCTGAACGGTGAGTGCCAGTTACCAGGATCGGTCTCGAATTCTTCTCTCCCATTCCAGCGCCTGTTACCTAGTCAATTTGTTCCAAACACAAACCAGGCCAATTTAATAGATCGTCTTTACTACTCAGATCTGGACGATGGGAATCTTGGAAACGAGAATATAAACTATCTAAATCCCTAAACCCGATCATCCCAAGACAAGCATAAATTACACGATGCCAATGCCTTGCAGTGTAGACCGGTTGGTTGAAAAACGCTCGTGCATAAGACTTCAATGCTGGCGCATATTGCCCACCATCCATTAAATAGCGTGCATTCAGGCGGTATGCTCCCGCAAGCACCTGGCGCTTATTGGCTGCCACAAAGGCTGCCAGATCGGGTTGTGTTTTCATCCACTCCAGAATTTCTAAGGATTCGCGCCCAAATGCAGCTGCCTGAGAGACATTCTTCGCAGCTTCATGATGTCGGGCAGCCGCTAACATGGATGGTAAATGTTGTATGGGCGCCAGGCTGGCAATCCGAATCCACAAATGGTGATCCAGCATAAAATGGTAATTCAAATCGAGACCCGCAACCTGCTCATATAAATCACGAGCCATGAACACAGCTGGTTGGCAGATGATTCGAAATCCGATCAGATCCTCCAATTGCCAATCAGGGAAGATTAACTTTCTGATCGGGCGTCCACCAGCGTCAATGGTCACTGCATTACCAAATACCAAACCTGATTGCGGATGTGATTGAAATTCAGCCACTGCCCGGCTCACTGCCCCAGGCAAATACAAATCATCGGAGTTCAACCAGGCTACAATCTCACCTTGTGCTCTAATCATGCCTTTATTAATTGCTGCAGCCTGACCTTCATCCGGTTCTGAAATCCAACATTCAAGTTCAGACTTGTATTTGCGGATAATGTCCACGCTGCCGTCAGTTGATCCCCCATCAATAATCAGGTATTCGATCGCCGGGTAATCTTGGGCAAGAACCGACTTGATAGTGTCTTCCAGAAAATCTGCCTGGTTATATGATGGCGTAATAACCGAGACAAGAGGATTGGAACTATCGTTAGACATCAATAATCCTTAATAGAATTCGCAAGTCAGATTACTTCTATTCCAACGGATTGCGAAGATCGAAAATAAGGTATCCATCGCCTTCCGCATAGACCGGGAAATTATCATAGAGCAGTTTCTTCAATTCTGGTTGTTTTTCGAACTGGTTCTTCATCGTCACCAGGAAAAAGTCTTTGTTCCCCGCTCGTTTATCAAACCACTCTTTCACTTCAATGGCTGGCTTTCCTTGTAGTTTACGCAGATTCTGCTGACCAAGGGGAGGCCAGATCTGGGGTGTAACCCAACCAAAATATGCCAGACGATTTCCATAATCATGTACCAAGCCGATTACAGAGGGATTGTGATCGATGATTTCTCCAATATTTGCCCAGTGTGTGGGTTCATGCCGGTAATCTTCGCGAGCCAAATCCAGCCTGACATCCCATACTTTAAGCACAACCGCTGAAAACATTATTGCCACTACTGCGATGCGAACAAGAAATACTGGTTTTAGATCAGCTAATGGTTTGAAAACCAATGCACCCACCGGAGCTAGTGTGATAGCAACGATCGGGATCAACGGCAGATGATAATATGAATGGGTTGTGAAATGGTAGGGGAAGGTCATCCCAAATAGAAAATACCCGATCCACAAGCCGATCCCAAAAGCACGCAACCTCGCTGAAGAAAACAATAGGGTTCCTAACAAGGCGACGAATATCGTTCCATATCCCACAATCCCACTCGCCATATCTTCCCATTGAAAATAAAAACCCAAATCCCGCCACATTTCGGGAAAAAACCGCCCTAGAAACTGGCTTTCCATCGTCCCCAAAATATAGAAACCATAGATCATATAAACGATCATCGGCAGCACACTAAGCACAGCGATCAGCCAGATTTGGGGATTCTTTATTGCCTTCTTGAAACCTTGACCGAAGAGGAAAAAAGCTGCCAATGCAAAAAGAACCGGGAATAAAGCCACCGCTTTAACAAACAATGCGATACCAGCCAAGCCACCAGCCAAGACAGCTGTCTTCCAGGAAGGCTTTCTGTACCAGTAATGGACCCCCCACAGGGCAAGAATAATGAACATTACCATTAATGGATCAGGTTGAAAACTCCGGCTGGCGATGATGCCAAAAGGAACAAACAAATAGTAGGCAACTGCCAAAACCCCTCCATCAGGCGAAGTCATAGCACTGGTCAAGAAATAGAGTGCCAAGCCTCCAATTAACCAAAATAAAGAAGAATATATGCGTGCAACCCATACTGGTTCAGATCCGATTATTCGATATGTGTTGGCGACGATCGTTTCCATTACCAGGGGTTCGATTATCCCCTCTCCAGAATATTGCCCTAAGGCGACCTGTCTGTGCCAATCTTCAGTTTCAGGTAGACCGCGAAAATATAAACTCCGGGCAATGATCGCTGATCTCAATTGGCGAGTAGGATGGAAATCTAATGGGGGATCAGTCAAATCCACCATCCGGATCCCTAAACCCAAAGCAAAAATTATAAACAAGATCAACCCAAGAAAAATCTTTGATTGACCAAAAAATGATTTCTCTACCAAACGAGTTTTACCTCCATGAATTTTGGGACATCGACTCAGAGCTGATTGCCCACTCATCTTCAAGCGAACAAAGATTGGTAATCCACCTTTTGAAATACAGTTAACTTCCCGCCAACTGTGGCGTCGATAATTTCTCGGTTCGCCGCGGCATAATTTTCTCCTGCTCGTCTGTAGGCGAGCTCAGAGGTCTCCAAATCTGGCAACTGCCAGCGAAAACCCTTGCCAAAATAACTGCCATCAAAATGATCAGGGTCATCTCCCTGTGATACTACGGTGGTGTTTGGTTTACCTTTGGTAGTAAAATTGTGATCTACCCCAATTAACGCAACCCTTTTGAACCCCATATGGAATGCCAGCTGCATTGCCACATAGGTCACCGTGGCTCCTTCCCATAATCTATATCTGGCATCATGCGCAAATTTTGGTCCAGTATAGGTTGTGTACAAAAAAGACAGCGGGGGATCTGCTGGCAACCTGTTCCGATCTCCAAGAGCTTCTTTGATGAATTTTCTTGATCGCCAGCTGAGAAATCTTGGCATTTGCAGTGAAAGAATGTCTTGGGCGCACTGCTCTATCACCAAGTCATTGACTGATAGGTAATAGGTAGTAGAAAAGCCCAGATCCTGGAACAATAAATATATTCGGTTCATACCGAAGGTGAATTCGTTCTGCAACAAACCGAGGTCCGTATTCTTCAAACTGGGTCCGTTACCGATAATAAAACAGCGTTCACCAGAATGAATATCCTTGAACTTATCCAAGTTTTGGATGCTGATCCGCCGCCAGGGGTGAAATGTTGCTGCAGGCCATTGTGACGCACGATAAAAACCGTACCAGCTCGTTCTGGCAGTATTCCAAACGGAGGCTGGCAGGCGACCTTTTAATTGTTCCTTGATATTGCTCATTCTGTGCTCAACCGCGCTGTGGCTCCACCATCTACAATCAATGCCTGTCCTGTCATAAATGAAGATTGGGTCTCATCAGCCAGGAAGTATATCGCATGAGCGATCTCTTCGGGCTTACCCACCCTGCCGATGACAGTTTTGTTGGCCAGATTTTCCAATCTTTCGGGCAGCGATCCGTCCCCAACATGGCCGCGGGATAATCCCGCGCGCAGCATAGGTGTATCCACTGCTCCGGGCAAGATGGCGTTGACACGAATACCATCCGGTGCTAATTCAATCGCCATCGCTCGGGTGAGAGCAAGCAATCCACCTTTGCTAGCGGCGTAAGATGCGATATTCGCCGAAGTTGCAACAGCATGCACCGAAGAAACATTGACGATCGCCCCACTGCCTGCGACTTTGAATAATGGGAAAGCCAGTTTTACTGCCAAAAAAACGGCACGCAAATTCGAAACCATTACAGCGTCCCATTCCTCCACCGAAGTCTCCAGGAGAGGTTTGGCAATTTGGACGGCAGCGTTGTTCACGAGAGCATCGAGGCGCTCACTGAAGCCTTGAGCCAGAGTAAATATGGCTTCAAGATCTTGTGGTTCTGAGATATCCGCCTTAATAAACAACCCACTCCCGGGAAAATCGTCTCCAAAAGATGAGCGGTCAACACCAATCACTCTCCAACCAGATTCTGCGAACAGGCTCACAGTAGCCCGCCCGATCCCGCCAGCTGCACCGGTGATTAGAACTGTCTTATTTGCTTGATTTATTCTCGTGGTATTATCTTTACTTCTCATAATTATTATCTTTGGAATTAATGGTGCGCAATATCTTCTGTTAAACTAGACGAGCCAGGACTTGTTTTGATCAATGAACTGCATTACCATCCAACATAATTGAGATCATCAATCTTGTTTGGAATTTCCAAACCGTCTAGCAGATTACGGATAGTGTTCCAATGGACATATTCCCAGGCTGTCGGGCTGGAATTCGCATTATGGGGAGCAAGCATCACATTCCCCATATCGAGTAATGGGCTGTCGCCGGGTATGGGTTCCACTTCGAAGACATCCAAAGCCGCACCCGCGATATCTCCCGATTGTAATGTGGTTATCAATGCCAGTTCATCGACCACCTGTCCGCGCGCGGTGTTTATCAAAACCGCATTGGATTTCATGCCAGCCAATGATTCCTTGTTGATCAAGTGATGACTGGTTGGGTTGAGATCGCAATTGATGCTGACAAAATCTGCTCGTGACATCAAGTCTGTCAACGAAGTCATCTCGACGCTTGTTTTTTTGAGAAATTCTTGGTTGATTTCAATGATGTCATTTCCTAACAATTCCATACCAAAAGCTTGTGCCCTTTCAAGAACTGCTCTACCAATCTTGCCCACCCCAATCACTCCCAAAGTGCATTCACGTAACGAACGACCAGGCAATTTCTCCCAGCGACCTGCTTTCACCCCCTGATCCATCCAGGGTTGCCGTCTGGAAAATGCTAATATGTAGCCCATCACTGTGTCTGCGACCGGCTGGGTAAAGGCGTTGGGAGTTCTGAAGACTCGGATACCCAATTCATTTGCCGTCTGTGCATCAATCGAATCAATACCTGTACCCCATTTGGAGATCACTCTAAGCCGGGGGCTACAAGCTTTTAGTACGTGAGCTGAATAATGATCATCTCCACAAATCGTCCCATCAAATTCCCCGGCATAATCCAAGATTTGCTCTTCACTGAGGCGCTCATTCACCGTCGGGACGATCAAATCCAGGTCATATTGGTTTACAATCGGGCGAAACCGTTCCAAGAAAGGGATCATGTAGGGGGCAGAGAAAAGTATAGTTGGCATTTGGTTTATTTGAGTTACTCAATAGAGTTCGCCGATAGGAGCCATTCAATTTCTATCAGTCACCTTTTTCTCAGCATTATAGCTCATCAACAAATCAACGAGCATGAAATCTATCTCTTCGTCTATATCCCAGGCTTCAGCAGCGTCAATTTCAAACATGAAGGGACGTCTTCCGAGACGATTCCGTTCATTTTCTAACGTACTCCGGGTGAAAATATACAGGCAAGAATTTTCCTCATAAACAGGAGGCAAGTCTTGGGTCTGTAAAAGGATCGCCGGATTGTGGTTGATCGCCCGCCCCAATTCATCCCAGAGGCGTGTTTGCACCCTCGTGACTGAGAAAAGGGTGTCGAAGGCAGGATAATTTTCAAGCATAGTCTGAATCGCACGAGAGATAGTCTCAGCGCACAGCAATGGATTGGTACTGTGAGTTTGCAAGTAGAAATCTGCTTCCACCTGCGCGGTATCATGCAGGAGCACTTCATTCATCGATATTTCTTCCCCCAGGAGATGTTCCGGGCGAACGAGAATCCGGACTTGAGGATAATTTTCTCTGATCCCATCCATGATCTTTTGGCTATCCGTATCGACCACAATTTCCTCGATCTCAGGACAGGTCATGAGCGTAGAAATTATATGCTGGTATAAAGGTATTCCGGCGAGCATTCTGTAGTTCTTGCCCTTCACTCGCTGAGATTCATGTCTCATTGGTACAAGTGCGATAATTTTTTTCATAACTATGTTTATTTATTGTATTGAATTGGCTTCACATCCCTTGATTGTATCTTTGGCTTAGATTGCGTGCCACTGGGGTAATAAAATGTTTGCCGGAGTTCCCAGGTGAGAGGACCACTTTGTCTGTAGCCTTGATAAGTTCCCCAGAATTGCATCAACCTGAACCAGATGATATTGGCGAATTCACTAAGGAATTGATTCTCTCGAATTGCGACGGATGAATCACTCACTGCATTCCGGAAGAAAAAACGAATAAAATCCCGAAAGTTAAATGTTTCTTGGGGAAATATTCTCTTAAATGCCATCGCCTCACGCCGGTAGCGGTTATAAATCCCCCTCGGCGTATCTTTATGGACATGTATGATCTCAGCTTCTGCTACATATGAAACTTTATATCCTTGTTCAATTGCCCAGTGCGCCCACTCCAGATCCTCAAGACCAGAGAGAGATTCGTCGTATTGATGTTCCATCCAGAGATTTTTGCGGATCGCCGTATTTGCATTATTGCAAAAAGGATTGGATTCCTGAGTCTTAGATCCATCTGGAAACCATCGAGCGAAAATCTGGTGCTCCGAGAAATGGGTGGTAGTGTTGCCTCGCTGTTTTCCATAAGTCAATCCTACCTGTGGGTCTCCAAATGATGTAATCAACCTTTCCAACCAATCTGGATACACCGGATAGACATGGGCACTGGCGATCACGACAATGTCCCCTTGGGTTTCTTTGATACCAAGATTTAAAGAACGTCCAAAAGAAAATGACTCAGGTTTAATTTCTACAATCCTGATAGGGAAAGGCCAATCGTTGCTTGAAGCAATTTCAATGGTATTATCAGAAGAGCCAGAGTCAACTAAAATCACCTCAATATATTTCCGGCTTTGCTGTTTGATGCCAGTGAACAGGCGTCCAATATGATTCTCCTCATTGAACGCTCTTACAACAATTGAATAATTTATCGCAGTCATTTATTAGAAGCGATCAATCGACCAATCATCGTTATGCTCATAACCAAGTT
>JAUWLJ010000062.1 GCA_030613705.1 Chloroflexota bacterium | reverse complement strand
CAGGTTGCTGTATACAACTTATGCTATCGCATGTTAGGAGATCCTTACGAAGCTGAGGATGCATCACAAGAGACTTTCATCCGTGCTTATAAAGCAATGAAGACCTTTGATAGAAAACGTTCATTTTCAACCTGGTTATTATCAATTGCCGCTCATTATTGTATAGATCAGCTCCGCCGAAAACGTTTGAACATTACAGACTTTGAGGATAATCCATTTCTCGAAATTCCAGATCCTGGACCTAATCCGGAAGCATCACTCGTTGAGAATGAACAGCAAAATCGAGTACGTTCACTCTTGAACGTCCTCAGCGAAACAGATAGAGCGGCAATGATTATGTTTTATTGGTATGAGTTTTCATACGAAGAGATAGCGAGTGCCTTAGATCTAACTATCAGTGCAGTAAAAAGTCGCATGCATAGAGCTAGGGTGCAACTCGCAAAGACCTGGATGGATCAGAAACAAACCTTGTCAGGTTTGGAAAGGCAATCTTATGGGTCACAAGCCCTTTGAATCATGGTTGGTTTCGGAGGAACATCTATCTCCGGATGAAGAGCAGAGGTTGCATGAGCACATCGAATCGTGCAAATCATGTCGTCAATTATCGACCTCTTGGAGAGATGTACAAGGTTTCTTCCAAGAGCTCCCAATGGAACAGCCTTCTGCCGGGTTCACTAACCGCTGGCAAGCGCGTTTGGTTGACCTGAGTGCTCAAGAGAGCGAACAGAGAGAAAAGCGAGTCTCATGGGTGTTCTTTGCTATTACCGCTGGGGCAGCCCTATTTGCACTCTCATTATTGGTGAGTCAATTCTTTAGTTCCGTCCAAACCCCAATACAGTTGTTCATCACCGGAGCGACATTAATCGCCGGATTTCTAAGCCTGGCAAGTGCAATGCAGGTCGCGTTCATTCCATTTATTGAGGTGTTAATTGTCAGTGTACCGATAACATGGTGGTTCATACTTGCATTTACCGCCTGCTTAGTGACATTGGTACTGACTTTCTCTGCAAGAACTATTCTATTCCCGAGGAGGGTATCCGTATGAAGAAGCAATACAAGTACTTAGTTTTTCTGATCACGATCGTGATTCTTTTGATTCCAGGAACCGCAATGGCAAAAGAATTACAGGATGACCGCGTGGTCGCAGGGGGGACTTTCACTCTCGACAGTGGTGATATTTTAGATGGCAGTTTAATCGTGTTTGGGGGTACGGCATCAGTTGAGCAAGATTCTATTGTGGAAGGGGATATCATTGTCTTCGGTGGGATCATCACTATAGATAGTCTGGTTGAAGGGAATGTGGTCGGTGTGGGAGGAGTGGTTAATCTCAAGGAAAACGCATCCATTGACGGTGATTTGACAACTGTTGCTACTACATTAAATCGTGAACCGGGTGCTCAAATTAGTGGACAGGTGATCACAGGCGTTGATATTCCGGCGTTGTCTCTACTGCCCGGCACAATCGATTTACCCACGATAACGCGGTTTGAACCGAATTTTAGTCCAGCCGGGTTTACCTTATGGAAAATAATCTGGTTCGTCTTCCGCACATTATTATGGGGCGCATTAGCAGCGCTGGTCGCAATGTTCCTGCCAATACCAACAACCCGGACATCGCAGGCGATTGTAAAGCAACCTGTCATGTCTGGAGGCGTCGGCTTACTAACAGTGATCCTGGCTCCAATTGTATTGCTCTTGCTCGCCATCACTTGCATTCTCTCACCGATCAGTTTGCTTGGCGTACTGGCATTGGTGGTGGCATGGGTCTTTGGACGGATAGCTATTGGTCTTGAAATTGGTCTAAGGATTGCCAAAACTTTTGACCGGGATTGGCCTGTACCATTAGCTGCAGGTGTGGGTACCTTCGGTTTGGCATTGGTGGTTGACAGCCTCGGGACATTTATTCTATGTGTCGGGTGGTTGATCCCAGCACTCGTTGGTATGTTTGGCCTGGGTGGTGTTATCTTAACCCGCTTTGGGACCCATTCATACCCACCAGAAGAAGAAGTAAGTGAGGTTGATGAAGCAGCATTCAAAGCGGAGCTAATCGAAACACCAGAAACGCCGTCTCTTGAAGATCAGAATCCGGAGGCAGATTCTTCAGAGGGTATTCCAGACCCGTCTGGAGACAGCTAATATTGTAGACTTTTATCCTGTAGCACCTCCATAATTCGCGGTATAAACGAAACTCCCCTCCTTGGAAGTCAGATTTGAGCAAAGGCTCGGACCAGTCAGGGAGGGGGTTTTTTATTTCTTGATAGAACTTCTCTGTCTATGGTAGAAAATTCAATCCCGCTCCAATAGTGATTGTGATTTGAGCGAAATGGTAGGTGATGATTACGAAAAGACTCCCGTATTTGATCGGGTTAACGAATTTATTCCATGCCAGCATTGTATCCGAGATGAAGAAAAAAAATGCGCCAAAACTAACTAACAAAGCTGGGATTGAGTTCCATTCACTGTTCGGGCTTATCATCGTGAGAAGAGCAGAAATGAGCATTAAAGCGATCACGAATGAGTAGATTAATATTGGGATACGCAATTTCATCTGACCTTGAGCTTTGAGACCATTCGAAATTTGGTGGAATATCGCGAGTGCTATCAACCCCACGAAAATGATTAAGATCAATCCTGCAGCTGAAAAATTGGGAAAAGCTATAGAGAAACCCCGGATATATGCTATGTGAGCTAGTAGGAAAGAGATTAAACCAGCGAGAAAATATTCGTTTGGCAACATCAGAAAGATATCGCCTGCTAAAGAGAAAATGAGACCGATTAAGAAAAATTGTAATTGTCCTCGATAACCCCCGTTGACGATTAGCCAAGAGATTAACGCCAAAATCACACCTGGCTTGGCGAAGTATTCAAGTTTTTTCCATTTATTCGCGACAGCAACCCAATCAATAACAGCGAGGATCAGAGCAATTCCGCTTATAAAATATTTCATTTGCCGGACGAATTATTATTGAAATTTAATAATTATACTGATGTGAGAATTTATGCTTTATAACCGAACAACCGTAAAGCTGCCTCATCATTGCGCCAGTTTTTACGAACTTTGACTCGTAAGCGAAGATAGACTTTTCTTCCGAGTAATTCCTCAATTTTTTGTCGAGCATCAATACCGATCATTTTAAGTTTCTCTCCACCCTGACCAATGACAATCCCCTTCTGCGAATCACGCTCAACAAATAAAGTGGCCGCGATATAAGTTGTGCTTTCGTTCCTATCTTTGAATTCATCGATCCTAACCGCGATACTGTGAGGGACTTCTGCCCGGAGATTGAATAAAACAGATTCGCGGATCAAATCAGCTGCTATCTCTCGTTCGTAAAGATCAGTCAACTGGTCTTCTGGGAAGAATGGTGGCCCATCAGGGAGAAGGGTGATCAGTTTACTGACCAATTGATCAAGATTATCACCATTAGTAGACGAGATCATAATCATCTCTGACAGTGGGGCCAAATCTTGATAAAGTTCTGCGTGTTTCTCGTTGAGATCCTTGGATTTTAAGTCTGATTTGTTTAATGCGATTATGACTGGAACAGAGCGCCGCATACTTAAAAGAGAGCCAGCTAATAACCGATCCTCTTCATGAGGTGGCTGACTGATATCCACCAGGAAAAGGATAATATCGCTTTCTTCCAGTACCTGGAGCGCTTCTTGATTCATTTTCTCGCCGAGTTTGTGGATGGGATTATGAAACCCAGGCGTGTCGACAAATACAATTTGTGCATGCTCAAGCGTCAGGATTCCCATTTGTGTCTTGCGTGTGGTCTGCGGCCATGGCGATGTTGCTGCAATCTTTGTCCCTAAAAGTTGGTTCACCAAGGTAGACTTACCAACATTTGGGCGACCCATGATTGCCACAAATCCAGACTTGAAATCCGGAGGAAATTGATCCATGTCAATATTCTATCACCGCAATAAGAATAAACGTGAACGTCTATTTTGAATCGACCGCTGATCGGATAAGAAATTGTTATTTTCCGCTTAGTCTTACTTCAATTGGGGATTGGATATCAATTGGTTGCTGTAGATTTTGCCATAAATTTGTTGTAGATTTACCAATCTGAGCGGGGGAAACTGATTCTTGCCGCAAGAACACCCGCAAAGAGCTTTTTCCATAACAAATGGAGAGTGTCAATTTCGCTGAACAATAACAGCACGCACAAAATTAGCTTGACTTGAGTTTGAGTTTTCTGCTATAATATCAAATTGTCTATTCGGCTTAATCACAGTAAAGAAGACATTGGTCGGACAATTCTAAGAATAATTATTCCTAATTGCGTAAAACGGTTGGTAAAACTGCCATCACGTTATACGCAATACGCGTGTTTACTAAATTATTTTGTCGAATTTTTCAGGAGCACTGTATGGCATCCTCTGTAGCAAGTAAGTCTTATGCCCGTATTGATGTAACGATTCCTTTACCCGATTTGATCGAGGTTCAGATCGACTCCTTTGCGAGATTAAAATCCGTGGGACTTGCTGACTTATTCCATGAAATCTCGCCGATAGAATCGTACAACAAGGGCATGAAGCTATATTTCCCCAGCCGGACCCCTGAGTCAGATGAGTGGGGATTGAAATATTGGTTTGAAGAACCGAAGTATTCTATTGAAGATTGTGTGGAGCGCGATCTGACTTACGCTTCTCCACTTTATGTTTCTGTTCTTCTTGCAGGACCAGATGTACCTGAACCGATAAAACAAGAAATCTTTTTGGGTGATTTCCCGGAAATGACGGAAAAAGGTACCTTTATCATCAATGGTACTGAACGTGTTGTTGTCTCACAGTTAATCAGATCTCCTGGAGTGTATTTTGAGGCTCCAAGAGACCGCTCAACTGGTCGTCCATTAGCTATCGCAAAATTGATCCCTGATCGTGGCGCGTGGATGGAATTTGAGACACGGAAGAGTGATTACCTGACTCTCAGATTTAACCGTAAGCGGATAGTTCCAATAACTATTTTCCTGAGAGCCCTCGCAACTGTCGATGACGGATTACCTGACCCTCCTATAAAGGAAGGCACAGATGAAGAGCTGCTCGAGATTTTTAGTGATGTAGATAATAATCCTGACCGAATGTTTATTGCCTCTACCCTGGCTCAGGAACCAGAGTGGGATTTGTCCCATAACCACACAATCGCCGAGGCAGCTTTGCTTGAATTCTTCAGGCGGATGCGTCCTGGTGATCCGGCGACATTAGAAAATGCACGTGAATTCTTTGAAGAACAGCTCTTTGATCAGCGACATTATGACCTCGAGCGTGTCGGCCGTTATAAGCTGAATCAGAAATTAGAGCTCTATGAACATGTGGATATAGATCGCCGCACGATCACCAAGTGGGACCTTATCTATTTGGTTCGTCGAATGATCGCGATCAATAACGGCGTTCAATCACCGGATGATATCGACCATTTGGGGAATCGTCGTGCTAAGACAGTGGGGGAGCTGATCCAAAACAAATTGCGCATTGGTATGCGCCGTATGGAACGAGTTATCAAAGAGCGCATGTCGATTCGCGATCAAGATCAGCTGTCACCGATAACGCTGATCAATATCCGCCCAGTAGTCGCCGCCATACGGGAGTTTTTTGGTTCTAGCCAGTTATCACAATTTATGGACCAAACCAACCCACTGGCTGAGTTACGCCATAAGCGTACCTTATCAGCACTCGGTCCTGGCGGTCTGCGGAGGGAAAGAGCTGGCTTTGATGTGCGCGACGTCCATCATTCCCACTATGGCCGAATTTGTCCAATCGAGACTCCTGAAGGTCCAAACATTGGTTTGATTGGTCGCTTGGCTTCATATGCCAAGGTAAATCAATATGGCTTCATTGAAACACCCTACCGTAAAGTTCAAAAGTCCTTACCAGCAAGAGATCCAGGTCTGGTCGGAAGGGCTTTGCGAGTAGATCTGGTTCACAAGAAAACCAAAAAAGTGATCGGTAAAGCAGGGGAGCGGATTACGAAGAAGATGGCCAGATCGCTCCCCTCCTCAGGAAAAGATGAGATATTGATTGTCCCTTATGTATCGGATGAACGGGAGTACCTCTCTGCAGATGCGGAGGATAAATTTGTTATCGCTCAGGGGAACACGCCCCTGACCGATAATAATGAGTTCGTTCGTAGCCGTGTATCTGGCAGGCAGCATTCCGGATTCGACTTTTTCAACCCTGAATTCATCGATTATATGGATGTTGCACCGAACCAAACTGTAGGCATCAGCGCCGGATTAATACCGTTCCTTGAGCATGACGATGCCAATCGCGCTTTGATGGGTTCTAATATGCAAGCCCAGGCTGTCCCATTGTTAAAACCTGATATCCCACAAGTATCAACTGGAATGGAGTTTCATGCCGCCCGAGATTCTGGACAAGTGATCGTCGCAGAGGAGGATGGGGAGGTTGTTTCAGTTACCAGCAAGCATGTCTTGGTCCGTAACGGTGACGGTGACCATCAATATCAATTAAGGAAGTATACACGGTCAAATCAGAGCACATGCATTGATCAGCGGCCCGCAGTGGTCAAAGGTCAGCGGATACAAAAGGGCGATGTGATTGCAGATTCCTCCTCAACAGATGCCGGCGAGCTGGCCTTGGGTCAGAATGTCACTGTGGCTTTTCTTTCCTGGGAAGGAGCGAATTTTGAAGACGCGATTGTGATCTCCGAGAAATTGGTCCAGGAAGATTTATACACCTCTGTTCATATTGAAAAATATGAAGTTGAATCCCGCGATACAAGACTTGGTCCGGAGGAGATAACTCGCGATATCCCGAACGTTGGTGAAGAGGCGATTAAAGACCTGGATGAACAAGGCATTATTCGTCTTGGCGCTGAAGTGGGACCGAATGATATCCTCGTCGGGAAGATATCTCCCAAGGGTGAAAGAGAGTTATCTCCAGAGGAGCGATTGCTCAGAGCGATATTTGGAGAAAAATCACGTGACGTGAAAGACACCTCTTTGCGAATGCCGCATGGTGAACGCGGAAAGGTTGTCGATGTAAAGGTGTTCACCAGAGAGGATAATTCCGATCTTTCCGCGGGTGTGGATATGATGGTCAGGGTCTCAGTTGCCCAGCGTAGAAAAATTACCGCTGGTGATAAAATGGCTGGCCGTCATGGAAACAAAGGAGTTGTCTCTATGGTCGTTCCTGCGGAAGATATGCCGTTCCTTGATGATGGCACACCAATTGAGATCATCTTAAACCCGACAGGGATACCGGGACGAATGAACCTGGGACAGGTCTTGGAAACACACTTGGGGTGGGCAACCAGTCGTCTTGGTTTCAGGGCAATTACTCCAGTGTTCGATGGAGCAAAAGAATCAGAAATTGATGCCGAATTAGCCAGAGCCTGGATGATCGATACCGCCTGGAACGAAGCAGGGGAACAAGCTTGGGAATGGCTAAGTCAATACGAATATGATCCTGAAACCATCAAAGATGATGAAGAAGTTCGCAACTTGTATCTTGAGGCGTGGTTAGGAGAGCGTGATTACGATGTATACAAGATTGTGTCGGATCGTCAATATGCCCGCCGGGGGGTATTACAAGAATGGTTGAAAGATAAGGGCTTCAACCCAGATGAAATCTTGGATTTCGATGGCACGGAAATTCAAGAGAGCGAACGTTCTGCCCAAGATACCCGCGCGGTGAATGCCTGTCTGCGTCTTTGGATGCTTCATTTGGGCTATCGAGTGGAAAGAACTCCTGAGAATAAATTATGGGAGCGTGCGAAGAAAACTATGTTGGAGACCAATCTTCCGATCCCTGTCTTGGGGAAGCAGAAATTGAGGGATGGCAAAACCGGTCGGCCGTACGATCAACCCGTCACAGTCGGGATCATGTCAATAATGAAGCTGCACCACCTGGTTGAAGATAAAGTTCACGCCCGATCGACCGGTCCGTACAGCCTCGTCTCACAACAACCTCTGGGTGGTAAAGCCCAATTTGGTGGAAAGCGTTTTGGTGAAATGGAAGTGTGGGCGCTTGAAGCCTACGGTGCAGCTTATACGCTGCAAGAGATGCTGACGGTTAAATCCGATGATGTTCAAGGTCGTGTCAAAACTTATGAAGCGATAGTTAAAGGCGAACCGATCGAAGAACCAAGCCTTCCTGCATCGTTCCGAGTTCTAGTGAAAGAACTGCAAAGCCTTGGGCTCGCTGTTGAAGCTGTCAGTGATACAGGTGAGATCATTCGCTTTGGGAAAGACGAAGAGCGTTCTCGTCCGCCACGTGTAAGCACAGGATTGTTGGGTTTAGGAGAGAATTTCTGAGAAGAGAAAATAGCCATCTCCAGACTTGACGCTCATATAGGGGCGTGGTAAAATCCCAGATCGTTGCCCATTTCCATAATGGTAAGGAATTACCTGCCTATATTGATGTCGGAAAGAATTGCGAGGCCATCGCGCACGACCGATGGCCTCCCTGATTGGAAGAGGAAGTTGCCTCTTAACGAACGAGGCAAATCGGAAAGATTACTAACAGGAAGAGAATTGGAGGCGCAGGTGCCAACGATTAATCAATTGGTCCGCAAGGGACGCAAGTCCAAGAAAATCAAGAGTAAGTCTCCAGCACTGCTGTATACATTGAACACGAATAAGCAGCGCCGAGTTCGCCAACCTATGGGTGCGCCACAGAAGCGCGGTGTGTGCACTATCGTACGCACTATGACGCCTAAAAAACCGAATTCAGCCTTACGAAAAATTGCACGTGTACGCCTGACAAACGGGATTGAAGTAACCGCCTATATCCCTGGTGAAGGACATACTCTTCAGGAACACTCTGTAGTGTTAGTGCGAGGGGGGCGTGTCAAGGACTTGCCTGGTGTCCGTTACCACATCGTGCGCGGCACATTGGATACTGGTGGTGTTTCTGATCGTCGACAGGGACGTTCTAAATACGGTTCAAAACGCCCAAAAGAATAAGATACTCATTTAGAGAATTACTGTCAATAATTCCAACAAGAACTTATTGAATTCTGAAATGGAGAATTCGAATGCCA
>JAUWLJ010000166.1 GCA_030613705.1 Chloroflexota bacterium | reverse complement strand
AAGCAGGTCCAAGAGAAAACCCAGGGTCGCTTGCTGCGCTCCCCGACACTATTTGAAGATACGGCCAAAACGATATTAACCACCAACACTGCCTGGAGCGGAACAATTCGCATGACCCAGGCACTGGTCAGCCAATTCGGGGAACCACACCCCGGGGACTCCAACCAGCATGCCTTTCCCACACCTGAAAGGATCGCCGCCAGTGATGAGCATACCTTACGGGGCACAACTCGCTTAGGGTATCGTTCTCCGTATATCCTTAATCTGGCTCAAGATATTCAATCTGGAAAGCTCGATCTCGAATCGTTGAAGAAAACGAGTTTACCAACTGATCAACTTAGAAAAGAGCTGTTATCGAGCAAAGGGGTTGGAAATTATGCTGCAGCCAACTTGCTGATGTTATTGGGTCATTACAGCTACCTGGCGATCGACTCATGGGCGATAAAAATGGTCTCCCATGAATGGTATGACGACCGTACGATCGGTCCTAGCGAAGTCGAAAATGCATTTGAGAAATGGGGTGATTGGAAAGGATTGGCTTATTGGTTGTGGGATTGGTCCTATGGTGCAGAATAAACCAGACATAATTTCATAAGATCCATTTTTTACTTCTAAGAATTATTTCAAGCATATTACTTACTCAAGCCATAATCGGGCTGATTGATTTATGAAAGCAACCGCTCAATAACATGTTGATAACCACCTCATATGGAGAGATCACTCGTTTCGATTTGAGTCGTAAGATAGCGGGTCGGGGGCGGTATTGGACTACTGCTTACCTGCTGGACAAGATGATGATCGATACTGGTTGCGCCCACACTGCTGAGGAACTCGATCACTCCTTGATGGGAACCCGGATCAACAAAATAATCAATACCCACAGCCACGAAGATCACTTTGGGGCAAATGCATATCTTAAGAAGCGAAATCCGGAAATAGATATTTATGCTCACCCATCAGCGACAAAGGTCTTAGCAAACCCCGACAAATACCAGCCGCTACACCTATACCGACGACTTTTTTGGGGACAGCCAGAACCTTCTGATGCGAAACCTCTCGATCACAATGCTGTGATTGAGACTGAGAATTACCGTTTCCAGGTGATCCATACCCCAGGACACAGCCCTGACCATTTATGTCTCTACGAACCAAATCAAGAGTGGTTATTCACAGGGGATCTATTCGTGGGGGGGAAAGATCGCGCTTTGCGGGCCGGATGCGATATCTGGCAGCTGATCGAATCTTTGAAACTGATAACTGATTTACCCGCCAGACAGATGTTCCCGAACAGCGCAAGAGTTCGGCAGGTACCAGCTGTACACTTGCAGAACAAAATCGATTATCTGGAGGAGATGGGAGAAAAAGTCCTGACTTTGGATCAGCAGGGAAAAGGTGTTGGAGAGATCGCGAGATCGCTGTTCGGTGGTGCGATGTTGGTCGAATTGGTCACATTGGGGCATTTCACCCGGCGCAGATTGGTGCTGTCCTATTTAGGAAGAAATCACGAAAAATAATTGTTCGTTGGGTCATATTTTCAATAATCCACCCCTGTCCCAAAGTACTCATCCACCCGCAGTCACCATAGCTCGCAATACTAAAGCGATCATTATCAGAAATGCGACCGCATACATTAGCATTTCTGGACGCTCCTGCCGGCCCTTCGTGTAAGCATACACAACAGGTGCGCCCATAAGCAGGACGATACCATACAACCAGTGAACCCATCCTGGGCGATAGTCACCAATCCCAAACCATAAGGTTAACCCAATCAAGCCCTGACCGGCCAATAATAACACTGCCACGACGACCGCTCCGAAATAGCCCCCGCTTAAACCTTGACCTCTAAAGAAGCGCCACAATCCCCAGAGCGCCATGATGATACAATAGATCAGCGCGGTATTTGCAAGTCGGGCATGAACCTCAGGCAGGGACATATTTTCCTCCACTCCAAGTAAAATCTTGTTGAACCCAAGATGAATGAATTTTACCAGGGTGATGGGTGAATCATCCTTTTTGGTTGCCTGAATCACTCTCAATTTTCAACTCAGGGTTGATCCGATGGCTGGTGATTGTTGGTAAACTAAACACGGCTTAGAGGAGAGGTATTTTTACCCGAATTATCTTGTTACCTCAGCACCTTTATGCTAAAATACCATTTGTTAATGAAAGATTAAGAGAGGAGCGATCTTTATGACTGCTGAGGACACCAACCCAGGTGAAGAAACCAAAGAAAGATTGCCAATCAACCGCCGGGAATTTTTAAATTATGCCTGGCTGGTTTCGATTGGCTTTTTCACAATTTCTGCCGCAGGCGTTACCTACCTGTTTTCATTACCACGCTTTAAAGAAGGTGAATTCGGGGGAGTTATCACTGTCGGTACAGTTGAGAACTTGCCGTATGCCGATAATCCTCCAGATAATTATGCCAAAACAAAATTCTGGTTGAGCAATACACCTCAGGGCCTGGTTGCTCTCTACAAAGTTTGTACACATTTAGGTTGTCTCTATAATTGGAATGGACAGGAAATAGTATATATCTGTCCCTGTCATGGATCCCAATTCGAAAAAGTGGGGACTTATATCCAGGGACCTGCCCCAAGGGACCTGGACCAGTTTGTAGTGCGGATCGAAACTCCAGAGGGCGAAGTTATTGTCGAAACGGATCCCACTACCGGCGACCCTATTCCTATTCCTGATATTCCAAATGCTATCGTGAAAGTAGATACCGGTGTGCGCATCATCGGAGATCGCCACGCATAGTGTTGATCCGATCAATAATCTAATGTTTGGGGAAGATATATGCTAAGGAATTTAAACTTTCAAGACTTGCGTCAAAAACTTGGATTTGCTATCGATAATCGTGTGCGAATCATCACCGCTGGACTAGGTATTGACGAGCTGCGAGCTGTACTACGTGGTGATCCTCCCACAGAAAAACCAAACCCACGCTTCAAAGTCCATACCATCAGCTTCCTATTTCATATACGCCCACGATATTACCAGAAGGGCAGCACTATCCTTGCCCACACCTTCCGGCTGGGATTCATGACCGTCTTGTTCTATGCAATCGAGCTGATCACTGGAATTGTCTTGATGGTCTACTATGTGCCTACCCCAGCAGGAGCGTATGCATCTATCCTAGAGATCATGAGCGAGGTGCCTTTTGGAAACTTGATGCGCGATTTACATCGTCTGGGCGCCGAAGCGACTGTAATCTTCACTTTCCTGCACTTGCTGCGTACATATTTCACCGGTTCTTATAAGAAGGAGCGTTCATTCACCTGGATTACGGGTGTTATTTTATTAGGATTAACCTTATTCCTCAGCTTCTTCGGTTACCTGCTCCCCTGGGATCAACTGGCATATTGGGCTGTGACCATCGGTACGAGCATGGCAGAGGCAGCGCCTCTATTAGGTAATGAAGTCAATTTATTACTGCGCGGTGCACCGGATATTGGCGCTGGAGGTTTATTAAGGGCATACTTACTGCATATCATTTTGCTGCCCCTCCTGGCAGTGTTGGTACTCAGCATCCATTATTACAAGGTTGCCCGTGAACATGGCATATCACTTCCTGCCAGGTATGAGGAAGGTGATGTTTCTCCAGAAGTTAAGAAAGACTCTAAACGTCGTCTTGATTTTTTACCAGACCTTTTCTCTCACGAGATTTATCTCACCATCCTTGGCCTGTTCCTGCTACTATTAGTGACGATCTTCTTCTACGGAGGCGCACCTTTAGAAAATATCGCCAATCCTCAGCAAACACCGCTTGATACAAAATCGCCCTGGTATTTCTGGTGGCTGCAGGGTATGCTCAAGCTGGGTGATAAATCACTGATGGGCATTGTCATACCCACTCTGCTTGTGATTTTACTTTTCGCGGTGCCTTATATTGACCGAAATCCTTATCGTTCATTTGTAAAAAGACCAGTGGCAGTCAGCCTGGGTGTATTAGCAGTATTAGTCCTGATCCTGCTTAGTTATATGGGCCTCCCCCAGTATGGGATCGAAATGCCTGCAGCTACTCGTATCGTCCAGGATATGTCGCCTGAAGAAGGAGTGGGTCCCTTACAGGACGTGCCATACGATCAGCTGCAGCAGGGTTTCTATATTGCCAATGAAACTCCAACAGAGAATCTGTGTCCAGATTTGGACTTTGGTTGTCCAGAGTTCGAAGAATTCTTTAGTTTGTTTACGGACCGGGTCAATGAAGCAATAGATTCGGGAGCCTTGGAAAATGGCGATGCTGTGATCGTAACAGAAAACTGGCAGCAGGATTTAAAGAAAGTCACCATGCGTATCACCTGGGATGCTCCGGAAACTGGTGATCGAAAAACCTACGAACGTCATATTTATATACATCGTAATAATCAAGGGGAGTAATTTTCCTCGCCTAATTGGAGGGCTTTGAGAATAACATGTCGCGTTTCAATTTGGAGATTCTTCTCGGCATAATCTTGGTTTCACTTACCACAGTCATCTTGGTGGTCTATGGTTTCAATGAAGAAGACCGGATGGCAGAAGCTGGTGAAACTCAGCATGCACGAGCCATAGAAGTTGGCGCAGGTCTTTATGAAAATAATTGCAGCGGCTGTCATGGTATCAAGGGTGAGGGGATTCTAGGTTTATGCCCACCGCTCAATGACGCCGAGTTCTTCACTACCCGGTTGAAAGAGGTCGGTTGGTCCAGCAGTCTCGAAGATTACGTCATTTCGACCGTCTCGAGCGGGCGGACCACCTCCACCAGGCCTGATCAATTCGCGGGTCAAGGAAGCCCAGCCATGCCAGCCTGGTCAGACGAGTATGGGGGACCATTGCGGCCGGATCAAATCCAGGATATCACTACATTCATCTTGAATTGGGAATCAACTGCAATAGAAGGTGTGGTGATTGAAGCATTAGCCACTCCGACGCCAAGCCCAGAAGAGGCAACCGATCCAGTTGCGCGGGGACAAAAAGTGTACCTGGACAGAGGCTGCAGCGGCTGTCATACCATAGAAGGTCTCAGCGCTGGAACGGTCGGTCCCAACCAGACGACGATTGGTACGTTGGCTGAGACTCGAATTCCTGGGATGTCTGCTGAGGAATATATACTTGAGTCGATCTTGGATCCAAGCGCTTACCTGGTGGAGGGGTACCCGGATAATGTGATGCCCAAGAATTACAACGATTTAATCGAACCCGACCAAATTTCGGATTTGGTTGCTTTCCTACTCTCCTTACGATAAATCTGGAGATTTTCTAGCAGCTATGGGATTACCAATTAAACTCTCAGCAGGACCTGGCATACTATTATCGGTGATTGTAGTCATAATTACCTTGCTCTTGTTCCTCCCGACAGCTGCACAAGAGGGAGATGATCAAGAGCAACTTGAACTTGGTGCACAGATCTACGCTGAGAATTGTGCCGTCTGTCATGGAGAGGATGGTCAAGGTAGAATTGGTGCTACGCTGGCTAAAGACTGGCCCTCTATCCGGCCAGATTTAAAAGTAAGAGACACCATCGAGCGGGGCATTCCGGGGACACTCATGCCGGCCTGGAGTCAGGCTTCTGGTGGACCTTTCAATGAGCGAGAGATTGAT
>JAUWLJ010000053.1 GCA_030613705.1 Chloroflexota bacterium | reverse complement strand
GACACTTTGGAGTAGAATGGCTTGAGATTTGGCAAAATAGTATTTTTCTGTATAACCGGGTGATTCTCTGATTTCATTGAGCTCCACCAGACCAGAATCTGTGAGCTTTTTGATATGGTAGCGGATCGCGGCAGGAAATTCACCAATTTCACGACCGATTTGCGAAATGGTTCGAGGTTCGACCATCAGCATCTGGAGGATATCCAATCTTTTTGGGTCAGAAAGTACATTAATTTGATCCAGAGCTGATAATTTTTCAATCTCTTTAACGCGGATTGCCATAATAAATCCTAAGACCTTAAAATATATTTTAAGGTCTGTCAAGGTTTATGTCAACAGTCGGCGAATGATATGAATAAACCAATTGGTTAGAACCAATCTTCCGAATAATAGCTCTCCCGAACGAATGATTTCGACTGTAGCAACTCACCCCCAACAAGATAAAATTGATTTCTTGACTGCGAACCACGAGATCTAAGCCCAGATATCGAACCCTGACCCGTTTCTCGATGGATGTGTTATTGGATAGTTTGGATTGATAGCCTCAAATAGTGTTGCATTATCGTGAGCTTCTAAATTTCCCAGGAAAACATGCGTATAGCCAACAAATTGTACTACTCATCCTATCCATCAGGAAAGAATGATTCTGGCCTAGTAACACATTCTTCTACAGTCAGACATCAAACGTGCAAACCCCATCCAGGAAATTCTGCTTTCGTTCGTCGCTCAAATAGTAAAACCTGGAGTTCATCTGGTGATGGTGGGTAGATATGGTGAATTCTAAAATCTGGTCCGGCCCAAGATCTTATTGTCCTTCATAATGAACGATATAATTAAGCGCCGCGGCACTTTCCAGCATACGGAGAAATCAATAGATCCCGTACTCATTCCGTCTAACGGGTTGCAAATGAGCATCCCATTGGAGAGAAATTCAGGCAATTGAGATAGAGGGGATCAGGATAGTTTATTAATGCATCAGATGAGTAGAAGTAACCAATTTCGGTTGACATTGATAGGAGTATCCATTGTAGGTGGAGTTGTTTTCGGTCTCTTATTCTTGCTCCCTTTTGATTACCAGAAAAGTTGGGTCGATCAACTTGCGGTGGACGGCACAGTGGAATCGTACACGCTTGGTATTCATACTTCAATTCAGTATTGCACAGGTCCACTCGCTGTTTTGTTGTTCGGGCTTATTGTCTTTCTAACTGGTTTCAAAGGGCGAGCAAATTCACTAATCAGTTCAGCAGCGTTGTCTTCCGTAAAAAACCTTTCCTTGAGACGCGATGAGATCAAAGAACTTTTCAAAAAAATCTCACCATCCAAAGATGATGCAATTCCTTTGATGGTTTTAGCGGGGATCATCCTCTTCGGCGCTTTCTATAGATACGCTTACTTGTGGAGACCAATGGGGCATGATGAAACATATACTTTCATGGCATTTGCGTCACGTGGTCTACGAATATCGATCACGGATTACCACTTGCCGAATAATCATGTATTTCATACCATCTTGGTCAATCTGGCCTACCAGCTGTTTGGAGATTCACCAGCGGTTATTCGATTCCCGGCGTTCTTGGCTGGGATTTTGATCATTCCAGCGACGTATTCAATCGGGAGACTGTTCTATAATTCGAAAGTCGGTTTGGTGGGAGCAAGCATTGTTGCATCACTGCCTGTCTTGATTGATTATTCGACAACGGCCCGTGGTTATACACTCATTACTTTGTTCGCTCTGTTGATTATCTACCTAGCAGTATATGTGAAGGATCATCGAAATATGGTTGCCTGGGGGCTATTGGTGATTTTTTCCAGCCTTGGATTGTATATTAATCCCACCATGATTTATCCAATTGGCATGGCGTTTACCTGGCTATTGCTATCAAAATTGATCCACGATGTAAGCGATACTTATGGAACCAGGTATTATCTCTATCTACTTATTTCTTCTCTTGCGATCACAATCATTACTTTGATTTTGTATCTTCCTATTATCTTAAATTCCGGTCTTCAATCCTTAATAAGCAATGATGTAATTGAATCTCTAAGTTGGTCAGATTTTATCCAGAGTATAGAACCCAGAATCAAGAATACCTGGTTGGAATGGAACCGCGCTTTACCTCATGCAATATCACTGATCGCAATTATCGGATTAATTGCCTCCTTGTTTGTTCCCAAATTACCTAAGGATAGGAGGATGCCATTGATCATGGCTGGAATTATTTGGATTGGGACCACACTCCTGGTCCAGCGGGTGGCTCCCTGGCCGAGAATTTGGTTGTTCCTGCTGCCTTTCTTCGTCATATGGATCTCGGCCGGGATAATCGGCCTATTTGAATTGGTATTTCGAAGAATTCCCCGTGGTGATTCTCTGATGGTAGGCTTGATTGGTCTTTTAATCGCAGTACCACTCATATCCGGTTTGATGAGAAATTATACTCAGTACGATCAGAAACTGCACTCACTGGGTGAAGTAGAGCTAATAGCGGATTATCTCCAGGATTACCTTCAACCCAATGATGTGGTTGTTGTAACTTCCCCTGATACGGTTGTATTAAAATATTATTTGAGGCGTAACGGTCTTGCTAAAGAATTTACCGAATTGAAAAAAGGAAAATTATTTGAACGGGCAATAGTGGTCGTAAATCAAGCGCAAGGACAAACTCTAGAATATGTCTTGGAGCGGCGTCAATTTCTGGATGATGTGAATTTTGCATCTGTAGATGAGATATTCCGGTCCAGACGCTTCATTCTCTATCAACTTCCTGAGGATTGATAACTGAATCCAATTAATCCCTGGGTAATTGGATCAGGATAACAGAACCGACTACGAGTATTCCGCCGATGATCTGCGGCAGATCCAATCTTTCTGAGAAAATGATCCAACCCAAAGTTGTTGCAACCACCGGTTCCAATGTTGCCATTAACAGCTGGCGGCTTTTGCAAACCAGCGTAGAAAGCCAGCCCACCAACCAATGTCGGAATGATACCCAGGATGACCAACCAAACCATTATTGTTGGGTTGGCCCGCGAATGACGTGATTCTATTGGTTTTTGAAGGAGTAAGTGGTGATCGCGTAGATATAGACGATATAAAATGCTGCGATGCCCATGACTCCGATGGCAATGAATAAACTGATATCTTGGCGTGGAAAGGTGAGATCACCTCTACGCCGTACTACGATAAGGAAAAAAGTGAATAATGAGGCAAATAACGCCCGCCAGAACACGATTTCGAGCGATGTTATTAAATAGCTTGACGCTAAGAATTTATAGAATACACCCAAAGTTCCCCACAATGTTGCTGCTAACAGGATGAAAAGGTATCCAGTAAAATTTCTGCTTATTGATGTTGGAATAATAATTAGATTGGATGAATTTCACTAGCCAGGCTGTGATCCTCGTTGGTTAGTATTCTATTAGTTTAATGCTACAATGGGAATGATTATGGACATATTGCCTGGATTATCCCTATACTGGCATATCCAGTTCAGACGATCATTAATTACTTCCTTGAATAATTTGTCTGTGGCATGCACCAAATACCCAATTTGTAATTTATTACGGTCAGATCAATGAAGGATCTGACCGTTGGCTATTTATATCTACTGTTTCAGAGATAACATCGATGCTTCGTCCCTTCTTTATTTACCTCTCTCAAGCTGATTGGGCGCGTCAACTGATTACTCGATGGGGCTTCGCTCGGCGGGCTGCCTCTCGTTTCATCGCAGGTGAGGATTTAGATGATGCCATTCGAGTTGTCAAAAATCTCAATGCAAAAAATATCAATGCCACACTTGACCATCTCGGGGAACACACTTCAAATCCAGAAAATGCCCAAAAAGCCACAAGTGAAATCATCGAGATCCTTGAAAGAGTTGACCGAGAGGGTGTCCGTTCAAATGTCTCTATTAAACTGACACAGATCGGACTTGCTGTGGACGAGAATTTATGCGCGGATAACCTTAACAAAATTTTGAACACTGCAGTAGATCTGAACACCTTTGTCCGCATCGATATGGAAGATTCACAGTGGGTGGATAAGACCTTAAAACTCTTTCGATTGATGCAAGAACGATGCACCTGCGAGAATATTGGTATCGTTATCCAATCCTATCTGTACCGCAGCGTTGAGGATGTGTCGAGTCTTCTAGAAGCTGGTTCCAGGATCAGATTGTGTAAAGGAGCTTATGATGAGCCTGAAATGATTGCCTACCCGAAAAAATCTGATGTTGATGCGAATTTTGACCGCATAGTGGAGCAGCTGGTGTCAGGTTCTATTACGAACCACACTCCAGCGCTGAGTAAAGATGGCAAAATACCTCCCATTCCAGCCATCGCGACCCACGATGAGAAGAGGGTTATCTTCACGAAACAATATATGGAGAAATCCGGTTACCCGAAACAGGCAGTAGAATTCCAAATGCTGAATGGAATCAGGCGTGATTTGCAGGAAAGTTTAGCTGCGGAAGGTTACCCCGTCCGGGTTTACGTGCCTTATGGTAGTGAGTGGTACCCTTATTTCACCCGTCGTCTAGCCGAGCGCCCGGCAAATTTATGGTTCTTCCTATACAATTTTTTCCGTTAAGGGTGGTTGATAACGCTGATATCGTAATGAAATGACCTTTTGCGGTCAAGCTTAGTGTTCTCCCAAAAATAAATGAATTTTGAATAATTGAAGTCCCAGAACGGGTGTTGGATTATCTGCGGGCGAGAATATAATCACCTGCGGGTGATTTCAGGTAGATTATCCATCCCGACTTTCTGTGCCAAGGTAGATACAAGTTGATAGAGAGCTCGTTCTATCTCGGGAGGTATATCTGGAGGATGGTAGATAGATAAAAGCTCCTTTACTCGGATTTTTGCCCTAATAAAGATGTCGTTGCTTCCCTTTTCTTTCCATGACCTCAGGGAGCCTCTATCGATGACTGGGGATGGAAAATATTGTTCACCCCTAAACAGCTGCCGGGTGAGCTTGTGCGCCAAGAAGTTTCCCGGAAACTCGAAATCTTCGAAATGTTCCAATGCCAATGAGTCTGAGTGCAAAGTGATACCTTGCAAGAAACGCTTGGCGTTTGCGATGGCTTCAGCGTCAATCACCAATTTCTCGAGACTTTGGCAAGCAAGGAAATCAAGCATGCCAGCCCCGGAGATCATATTAATTCCTGAAAGCACACCAAGGACTGCGCTGGAAGCGCTTTCCATGCCTGCCTGTGCATCGATCAACTTCGCATCTGTGGCGACCAGATAAGCATGAGTGGGAAGATCCAAGAATTTCCCAACTTGCGTATAGCCATTAACCATTAACATAGTCTCAACAGAACCGATTGAAGTAGTTCCATCGCGCATATTGAAAAGAGCTGGTGCACCACCCCACACAATTGCTGCTCCCGGATTGGCAAGCTGGTGGATGGTGATCCCACTAAGACACTCCGCCGCATGCTGCACGATAGAACCCATCAGTGTCACTGGGGCAGCAGCACCCGAGAGGGGCATGGAGACAATTTGCGCTGGGATATTATTTCTTGCGAGATCGATCAAATTCTGGGATGCAAAATCTGTCCAATTTAATGGAGGCGAGGGGCAGACATCGAATATTGCTCTTGGTTTTTGGTTCATTTCCCCAGAAGTCTCGGTGCTAATTTGCAGCATATCGAACATGATTTGACTGGTCAGAGATGAAAAAGCGCCTGTGACAATTGGTTTCTTTGAAAATAGAAGGACCAGGAAAAGACGATAAAAATCACCTATCTCCTCTGGCACATCATGGCAAATCACCGCGGTGGATTGCGCATCGTATTCAGATAAGATTTCCGAAATTTTTATGATTTGAATGAGATCATCTGTTTTGGATGGTCGATGTTCGAGGGATTCTGAATCAAGGATATGCACACCTGAGGATCCAGGATCGAAATGGATTTCATTATCGGAGTAATGAACTGCGGGATCGCCATCCGCATTGTATAAATAGAAATCATGAGGAGCAGTTTCCAGCGAATTGAGGATTAATTCCTCTGGGATTTGGACGATTCCATCACTTAGATTGACCTGGGCTCCAGAGCTGTGCAACAAGTCAATTGCCTCTGGAGAACCAACCTTAACTCCCGGAGAACGGAGTAATTGAAGAGCTTCTTCAATCACCCGCGGGAGAATATCTGGTGCAAGGACTTGCAGGCTAGGTTGCATTTCAGTAATCCTGGATAAAGCTTAGCAATCTCAATTCTTAAGATACTTATCGAACCAGCGGAGGATGTGGTTTAGGCGCACGATGCGGCGATCTGTACGTCCGTTGCGGGATAATCCATGAAATTCTCCAGGGAAGCGAACCATCTCAGTATCAACACCAAGAGTTTTTAAGGCCACGAACACCTGTTCACCCTGCTCAATCGGGCAGCGTAAGTCATTTTCGCTGTGAATAACCAGCGTGGGAGTTTTTGCATTTCCAATATACTTGATCGGTGAATGCTCCCAGAATTTATCGAGATCCTGGAATGGCGGTTTATCGTTTAATACCTCTTGGAAGATCCAATTCAAGTCACTTGATCCCCACAAACTGACAAGATTGCTCACACATCTTTGTGTCACGGCGGCGGTAAACCGGTCTGTGTGACCGATCATCCAAACAGTCATGTATCCACCATAGCTGCCACCAGTAACTCCCATCCTTTTCTTGGAGATATAGGGTTGCTGCTCAATAAAATCTGTCCAGGTCATCAAGTCCCTGTAATCCGTATCTCCCCAACCACCCCAGATTGCTTTGGCATGTTTTTCTCCGTAACCGCGCCCTCCCCGCGGATTACAAAAGTGCACGACATATCCAGCTGCAGCAAGGAAATAGAACTCGTGCATAAAGAATTCGCCATATTGGGTTAAAGGACCACCATGTATTTCCAAAATGGAGGGGTATTTCCTGCCTGGATCAAATCCAGGTGGTTTTAGAATCCAACCCTGCAAGTCATTCTTATCGGGACCTTTAATCCATACTTCTTCGATCTGACCAAGATCAATTTTGGAAAAGAGTTTTTCATTGACGTGTGTGATCTGTAATTCTTTTGCAGAGCCGATATCCTGCAGGTAAACTTGTCCAGGGTCATTCATCTTTCCCATAAAATATGCCAGTCGATTTTGGCCAGCATCGAAAGCGAAACTGCCGATAACGCCGTGTGCTCCAGCAATGGTTTTGAAATTATTTCCTTCCAGATCTATTGCGCACAGCTCTGAACGCCCATGACGGACAACAGGAAAGTACAAGATGCTGCTGTCATTCGACCAGGTTGGCGGCATGATCTCTGGCGAACCAACATCATTTATCGTTTCTGGCGATACATGAACATCATAAGCTTCAGTTAGATTGATTGATTGAGCGGAGCTATCCGTTGGGACGACCCACAATCCCTGGTTTATTGTCCAATCCCCTTTCCCGTCTGTTCCAAAATAGGCGATATAGCGGCCATTTGGGGAAAAACTTGGCTTCAATTTATCCCCATATTTGGTTTTCACTTTATTAGGTTTTCCCCCGGATGACGGCATAATAAATAAATCCACGGCAGTACGTTCCAAATCTGGATCAGGGCTGTGGTTGGACATGAAGGCGATCGATTTTCCATCCGGTGACCAGGTTGGATCCTTGTCCTCGTAAAAGTCATGATCGGTTAACTGCTTTACTCGCCCACTATTGGTGTCCACCGTCCATATATGCCATCGCTCTTCGGGGAGATAACCTTCACCATCTAGTTTATAAAACACGCGGCGATAATGCCGGTTTACGGTTCCCAGTTTTTCCGCCTGTTTATCTGATTGTCGTTCTATGATTACTTGATCGATTTTACGAACTCTACACAATAGCTTCTTTCCGTTCGGGGACCATATTAACTTATCAATTTTCCCTTCGATATCTGATAGTTTCTGTGCTTCACCGCCCCGAAATGGGATCAAGTAGATCTGGGCTGGTTTATCCTTATTCGCGCGATTGGACAAGAATGCGATCTTTTCTCCGTTTGGCGACCAGCGCGGTTGAGTGTCGGTTTGATCGCCAAAAGTAAACTGCGCGGGTTTGCCACCGATGGTGGCAACGACCCATAGGTTGGAATATTTCTTCTCGGTAACAGGATCGGTCCGCTGTTGGGTATATACGACATGATCTCCGGAGGGAGATAGCCGTACATCGGTTATGATATCGATCTCGTAAAGATCTTCAGCAGTGATTAAACGCTTCTTTTTTCTCGGCATTCTTGATTCTCTTAGCTCCTAAGAAAAATATTCTAATTTACAAAACTTCTCGATACGCACGGTCGATGATTTCGATCGTATGCCAAACTGGGATGTCTTTTTGTGCTTCTCCAAAATCCCCCTTGAATTGGGATAGATGTGTTTGTAGCTGGATCAAGCAGCCAATATTACCAGTCACTACAGCGTCAGCACCCGTATTGAAAATGTTGACTGCTTTTCGTTGACCTAATTGCTGAGCGATCTCCGGCTGCTCCAGGTTGTATGAACCTGCTGACCCGCAACAAAGATCCCCTTCATTGAGCGGCTTTAAGATTAAGTTGGGGATTTTATTTAATAGTTTCCTAGGTTCCTGGGTCACACCTTGGGCATGGGCAAGATGACAGGCATCATGATATGCGATTTTGAGTGGATTCTTGAGTGGGGGAATCGGCTGAATATCGAAGTCGCTCAAGAACACGCTGATATCAATAACTCTTGCGGAGAATGAGTTCGCGATTTCTTCCAATTCAGAACCTGTGAATATAAGTGGATATTCCCGCATGCTTGATCCACAGCCTGCAGCATTGGTAATGATAGCGTCCACATCTTCAGGGAATGCTTTTATATTATTTTCGGCAAGTGATTTGGCAGTTTCTTTATCCCCTGTGTGGATGGCAAGGGCACCGCAGCAACCCTGACTTAGAGGAATCACTACCTCGATACCATTCCGGGCAAGTACGCGCAATGTTGCCCAATTGATCTCCTGAGCGAGGACCTGCTGCACACAGCCCGTTTGTAATGCTACTCTCGCTCGCCGTACACCTTCTGCAGGGTAGACAGATGGCAATGTTTGTCGCTGCGGAATACTTTCTGGAATCAGGCTCAGCATCGCCTGAAATTGCGAGGGCAAGACCCCGGATAGTGATTTTGTGAGTTTACCGACTTGGGTGGCGAGCCGGAATCGATCAGGAAAAGGTAGGGTTTCCTTTGTAATCCAACGGGACAATCGCTCATCTGCTGGTCTCTTCCGTTTCGTTTCAGTATTAAATCGGAACGATGATAAAAGGTTGCCGTAAGGGACCCCCGAAGGACAGGCAGTCTCACAGGCAAGGCAACCTAAACAGTGGTCAATATAGGGGACGGCTTCTTCCAGCTCGATTTCTCCTTCGAGAACTGATTTCATGAGAATAATTCTGCCGCGAGGTGTATCCATTTCTTGATGGAGGATATTATAGGTTGGGCAGGCTGGCAGGCAAAAACCACAATGAACACAT
>JAUWLJ010000184.1 GCA_030613705.1 Chloroflexota bacterium | reverse complement strand
CCTTGCTGGTTGAAATCCAGGGTTTAACCAGTTCGACTTCTTTCGGTAATCCCCGCCGCACACCTAACGGAGTTGACATGAACAGGCTCCTTTTGATCGTGGCTGTACTTTCCCGGCGAGTCGGTTTTCGATTGGCTGATCAGGATGTCTTTGTCAATGTAGTGGGAGGTCTCAGAGTCAGTGAGCCTGCAGCTGATCTGGCGATTGCTGCTACGATTGCCTCATCAATCCGTGATGTGCCAGTGCGGGCGGAGACGGTTCTGATCGGGGAGCTCGGGCTTTCGGGGGAATTGCGGGCTGTGGGGCAGATGCCTGCCCGGCTACGAGAAGCGGCTAACCTGGGATTTAAAACGGCGGTTGTACCTGGACGGCTTCGGCGAAGTGAACCATGGCCGGTGGATATTCAGGTCAGCGAAGCTCGTTCCCTGCGTCAGGCCTTGGATAAAGTGTTGCTCAAAGATTGAATTCTGGACGGATCACGCATTTTCTGATAACGTAGTCATTTGAAAACCTCTATAATCTTCATAAACATTAATACAAAACCTACGTAAACTTACATTGACGGGGGATGGTTAAACCTGATAGATTTATATGATCTGATCGTTAGCAAATAATGAAATCATGCTATCCCCTTGCTTGATCTGAAGGGCTTAATTCGGCCCCCGGATCAAAGATAGGAAAATAGAAATTCCAAATGTTCTTGAAGCGCTTACAATTAGGGTTGATCCACCTTGCAGTTGCAATGACTTTGGTTCCTATAAATAGCACGTTAAACCGGGTCATGATCAAAGAGCTCGCTTTCTCAGCTACCCTGGTGGCTGCTCTTGCCTCCCTGCCCTATCTTTTTTCCCCGATTCAAGTCTTTATCGGTTCTTTTTCGGACCGGCATCCGGTCCTGGGCTGGCACCGGACACCCTATATCGCTATCGGCTTAGTGTTTTGTGTCTTGGGTGTGGTGCTCTCTCCCCTGGCGGCTTTTGTGCTGGCTGAAAATTTCTTAATCGGACTTCTGTTTGGGCTGGTCGCTTTCGGGGCTTGGGGTATGGGCTTTAATTTCGCCACCGTTTCATATTTTTCACTGGCTACTGATTTATCCGGAGAGAAAGAGCGCGGCAGCACTATCTCTGTGATGTTTTTAATGATGATCATCGGGATCATCTCGACCTCGCTCCTGCTTAGCCGTTTGGTCGATCCATATTCGCCTGAAGCGCTGGTTCGATCCTTTTGGGTCATTGGTATTATCGCTTTGGTTTTAGGATTTCTCGGGTTGATTAAACTGGAAAAACGAACCAGTGCGGAACAGTCGCAGGTAGAAGAACGTTACTCCTTGAGGGTTCTTGCGGACACGATTCTAGAAAATAAACAGGCGACGACCTTCTTTGTCTACCTGATCATCTTGTTAATCGCACTCCTCGGTCAGGATATCCTGTTGGAACCTTTTGGGGGCGAGGCGTTTGGAATGGCTGTCACTGAAACAACGCGTATCACCTCAATTTGGGGTGCCTTCACGCTCAGTGCCTTGTTAGTTGCAGGTGCTCTAGAACGCCGAATAAGTAAACGGACAATTGCGTTTTGGGGAGGTGGGGTTGCATTGGTCGGATTCGTATTGATCGCCGCCAGCGGGGTCCTGGTCAACAAAGGTGTTTTCTATACCGGTGTGGTCTTGCTGGGTACCGGCACAGGACTTTCAACGGTTTCAAATCTTTCATTAATGCTTGATATGACCACAGCCACCAAAGTCGGTTTGTTTATCGGTGCCTGGGGGATGGCCAACGCGGCATCCCGCTTGATTGGTGCTCTGTTGAGCGGTTTGGTCCGCGATATACTGGCCCAAATTCTGCGGGATCCGATCCTTGCATATGTGTCCGTTTTCAGCATTTTGGCATTGCTGCTGCTCATATCATTGATCATCTTACGCCGGATCGATGCCAAGGCTTTCCACCGGGAGGCAGCGACAACGACAGTGATAGAAAGAGCAGCTCTGGTGAGCGATGTATAGCCTGCTGAGTCATCGACTCTGGCAACCATCGACAAAACAATATTAAAGAGATTTTATGGCCGGAGAGTGGTTGAGTTTAAGTGAAGTAGCAAGCATGTTGGGTGTCCACCCCAGCACGGTGCGCAGCTGGTCGGATCAGGGTCATCTCCCCGCCCATCGTACTCAGGGCGGGCATAGACGTTTCCGGCGACGTGAAGTGGAGCTGTGGATTCAATCTCACCGGGAAGATGGATTGGATGAAGGGCACCTGGTGGTGCAGGCAGCTTTGAAAAACATTAGAGTCAAGGTCAGCGAAGGGCGGCTAGAGAGCGAAGGGTGGTATGAAAAGATGGATGAAGATGCTCGTAATCAATACCGGCGTAGTGGACGTGCTTTGCTTCAGGGATTGCTCGAGTCTCTAGCTGCGGAAGGCGAGTACGACAATTCGGAAGCGCGCTCATTGGGTTTTGAATATGCCTCCAGGGGCTGGCGCCAGGGATTAACCGCAGCTGAAGCTTCGCTGGCTTTCTTATTCTTCCGCAATGTCTTGTTGGATGCAATGCTCACTGTGTATGAAGAATCAACCATCCAAACACCCAAAGCTTGGAGCGATATTTTCCGCAAGATCTACCGCTTTACCGACCAAATCCAGATCACATTACTCGAAACCTACGATGCCTACCAGCGAGGCAACCACTGATTTTAAAACCGCACGAATATCAATCACAAATCGTTGACATTCTGGTTTGAATAATAATTGGTGTCTCAACCCCCGGGTCAGTAAGTGCGGGTTATAATTACTTACGCAAGTAAATTCCAGGTATGAGGGAGAACAATATGACGGAAAGCGGGGCACTACAGGTAAAGAAGAGAAGAGAAATGCCGATTATTTCCCGGGTGCAGCGCAACCACGGTCTTGAGCATGCTACCTTGCATGTCCTTTCGCAGCGCTATCCTAAGCGCAGTCTGGCTGGTCACTCGGATACACGTGGTTTTTGGTTGATTGGGGATGTGCCGATCGAGGATGTCTATGAAGCAGTCGAAGAAGCACTCGACCGGTTGCGTAAAGGCGAAAAACACCTAGCTGTTCACCGCAATTGCGGCACAAATTTTGTGACCTCTGGTGTCCTGGCAGGTTTAGCTGCTGGGATAACCATGTTCGGGGTTGGCAAAAGTATACGCGACAAACTAGAACGATTGCCTTTAGCGATGTTCGTTGCCACCTTCGCGTTGATTTTCTCACAACCTTTGGGATTCTTTTTGCAAGAACGAGTGACGACCTCCGCTGAACCGGGAAATTTGCAAGTAGTTGAGATCGTTGCCAGTCGCAAGGGGAGGATGAAGGCTCACCGCATAACAACTCGGAATTAACAATGGAGCGAGAACAGAAACCAGTCGTTTATGTTTTTTATGGGGATGACGAACTGGCGATAAGTGAATCAATCGCTGAATTAAAATCAAGATTGGGCGATCCATCCACGGTTGAGTTGAACTTGACCACACTGGATGGTCGTTCGCTTTCTATTGAGGAACTCGAGACTGCGGGTAAATCCATGCCGTTTCTTGCAGAACGTCGCCTGACGGTTCTTAATCACCCGTTAGCCTATATGCATATTGGCTCAAATCGCAAGAGAGTCCTGGCTTTTCTGGAGGATCTTCCTGAACAAAATGCTATTGTGCTGGCTGAATATCGCCCTCTTCTTAATCCGAAAGATAAAAGGCGTGGAAAATCACATTGGTTGGAAGAATGGGGGAATGCGATGGGAGCCAAAGTTTATCTCCGGGAGTTCAGCCTTGCACGGGGAAATCAGTTGACCGAGTGGATACTAAACCGCGCCAGACAAGCAGGTGGGGAGTTCGAACCAAAAGCCGCTGCGCTCCTTGCCTCCCTGGCGGGAGAAGATGTCCGTCTGGCTGACCAGGAGATCACCAAATTACTGACCTTTGTAAATTTTGAACGTCCAGTTGTAGAGGCAGACGTGAACGACTTGACGGCAGTTCTTCCCGAAGGCGATATTTTTGAGTTTGTCGACGCATTGGGAAACAGGGACCAAAAAAAAGCAGTCCGTGTATTTCATCGCTTATTGGCTGACCAGGATCAGCTGCGAATATTTGGCATGGTCGTGCGCCAATTTAGATTGTTGCTCTTATCCAGAGAAATTCTGGATCAAAATGGGGGAGAAAAAGAAATAGCCAGGCGCTTGAAAATCCATCCTTATGTCAGCAGAAAAATCGCCTCCCAGGCACGCCATTTCCCTCAGGCTAAATTGGATAAGATCTATCATCGCTTGCTTGATATTGATTCCGGTTTAAAAACAGGGAAAATGAATGTCGACCTGAGTGTTGACCTATTAATCGCTGAGATTACGTGACCGCAACCCCATTCAAGCTCTGAATCCCAATCCAGAAGTGGTGGGGACGCACGGATTTTGTCAACCTGATTTCTATCTTGCCCGCTTTTATAGCTTGATCCTCAGATTTTGTCTGAGCCATGCTGGGATGGACGAAGCAAATATTCGGCTGTTTTCCATACTTGTTCTGATAATAGCTGGCTGCCCGACTAACCTTGGTCAATAAATCAGATTTTGTATCGTTATCAAACCACAGCATTCCAACGTTCATTGATAATCTCCTTTCACCGGATCTTAATCAGACAGATTGCTGATTGGAATTAATCTCCCGCCGATGATCACATTGTAGTTCGGTTGACAAATCATTTCTGGGTGTTTCATCGACTCAGCTGTGGGTAATAAACCCGGATAATTGTCGACTTTCTCAAAGATATATGTACCGAATTAATGCAGCAGCTGCCCTTCTGTTGAGTGCACATCATTCGGCTTTATAGATATTATCGGCCATATTCCCGAGGCAGGGCCCTTAGTGACCAGTGTTTTGAGGTTGAGGTAGACACTGTAGTCGCTGAGCAGTGGTGCAAAACTCTGAAAATCATCAATTAACAGCATCATCACTCGGCCCCTCTCCCTGCCCGAACGTCTCTGTTCCGCTATGGAGGCGAACTCGATCACCATTTCCCCCGCAGCGCGCTCGTAGGGCGTGAGTAGAGCATGGCAATTGGGATACTTCATCAGGTTAGCGTACCGATCCACCTTATTGGTAATCACACACAAGTTCACCTGTTCCGGATTATTGAGCATCATGGCGGATAAGCTCATCGCCTTTAATATTAGAGTCTTTTCAGGGCTGTTCTCCCCGACAACCAGGATCGATCCAGATTTAGGGTTGTCAAGACTGATCATGAACGGCAGTCCATCTTGACACACTCCAACTACAAAGGAATATGGCGGAAATGGACCAAATGATTTAA
>JAUWLJ010000262.1 GCA_030613705.1 Chloroflexota bacterium | reverse complement strand
ATCTGCCTCTCATCAGAGGGGAGCGGCGTTTTCTCCAAACTCAACGGCAGCGTCCAATGATAAACCTATTCTCTTTGCAACAGAATGTCACTCCTCCATTTATCTGGCGTGGATTGCCAGAGCACCCCTGGGATTTGGTTCGCAACCATTTTTTGCCTTTGATTAAATCCGGAAGTACGCGATCGCTGCTGGAATTTTCTGAAGATTCACACCGACCTAGGTTGTTGATCGTCAGCCATGATGTGGTAGGCGAAAAATTGGCTGGGACGGGAATGCGTTACCTGGAGCTGGCGCGTGCCCTGAAAAAAAACCTGGATGTGACCCTGGCAATGCCTAATGAGACAGATCTTGAGGAATCGGGTATTTCCCTGGAGCCGTATCGGTTGGAGAATGCGAAAAGTTTACGTCCTTTGGTCGACTCCTGTGATGTGATCCTCATATCCAGTTTCATTTTGCAAAAGTTTCCTTACCTGGAAGAGGCAAAGGCGCGTATCGTCGTTGATCTCTATGATCCGCTCGTACTTGAAAATTTACACTATTACAAGGGAGAACCTCAAGCTCTCCAAGAGAACCTTAACGATCTAACGGTCAATCTTATGAACCGTCTAATCAGCCTGGGTGATTTCTTTATTTGCGCCAACGAACGGCAGCGTGATTTTTGGATCGGTGTGTTAGCTGCAAATGGTCGGGTTAATCCGCAAGTTTTCGCGCAGGATGCCACTTTACGCTCACTGATTGATATTGTTGGGATTGGCATTCCAGAGCGTGAGCTCAACCATCGCCCGATGTTGCGTGATGTAAATCCAGCTTTTCCAGCTGGGTCACGTATTGTGTTGTGGGGTGGTGGCATCTGGGATTGGTTGGACCCACTTTCTTTGGTACAAGCCTGGCCGCGTGTTTTGGATCAACATCCGTTAGCTCGTCTGGTTTTCTTGGGTACGCGCCATCCCAATCCCCTCGTGCCGCGCCATAAAATTGTCGAGGAAGTGGAGACTCTGGTGAAGGAGATTGGCGAAAAGGATAAAACCATTTTCTTCTATGAGTGGTTGCCATACGAAGAGCGCGAATCTCTATTATCCGAGGCGGATGTTGGTGTTGCTTTGCATCCATTGCATATCGAAACACGCTATTCAATGCGTACTCGCGTGCTAGATTATATTTGGGCACAGATCCCAATACTGGTCAGTGATGGCGATGTGACCAGCGATTGGGTGAATCAATACAAGTTGGGAAGGGTGGTGCCCCCATTGGATGTCGATGCAGTAGCAGACGCTCTCAACGATATTTTAAGTGTGCCAAAGCCGACATGGTCACCCCAGTTCGATGCGATCCGGGATGAGCTTGCCTGGTCACGAGTGGTTGAGCCACTTCGAAACTATTGCTTATTGGGGGAGCCAGCTCCAGATAGAGAGAGGAGCCATAAGAAAATGGAGGATTACGGTAGTGGAGTGACTTTTCGGGGACTGCTAGCCCGAGCGTGGTATATCTGGCGATCAGAGAAATTTGCGGGATTGTCCCACAGGGTCTGGCGGTATATCCAATGGAGGTTATCATAAGATACCAGCTGTTGATTTGGCATAAGTTGGCGAAATGTACAGATTAATTTTTGTTGGCAGCTTATTTGATCGCGTTGAGCGATTCAATGAATGGGGTGGTTAATGAACTTTCCCTATCAAGAATCCTGAGAAGTAGATGCGAATTGGAATAGATGCTACTGCCCTGCCCCCACAACCTGTGGGGGCAGGGAATTACATAATCCAACTAATCCGTGCCCTCGCAAGCCTTAAGGTTAACGATGAGTTTGTGATTTTCGCCCAACAAAGAGGGCATGCACTGATCAGTCTTCCTGAGAATGATTCTTTCGAGTGGATTATCCTTGAAGACAGAAATCCTGGCTCCCGTCTGATTTGGGAGCAAACTTTATATCCACAGCTGATTAGGAAATCTGGCGTTGATCTATTGCATTCGATGCACTATACACGCCCTGTCAAATTGCCTTGTGCTTCTGTGGTCACATTCCATGACATGACTTTCTTTCTCTATCCGGAATTGCACACTCGGGCAAAGCGTTTATTCTTCCCGCTAGCGATTCGAGCAAGTGCCCGTCAAGCAGATGCTTTGACCGCCGTCTCGGAGAGCACCCGCCAGGATGCGATCCGGGTTCTAGGTATCTCTCCTGAAAAAATAACCGCCACCCAACTGGGAGTAGATCCTACCTTTCGACCGATTAACGATGCGGCAATCAAGGGGAAGATCGCTGAGAAATATGATCTCCCTGAAAGATTTATCCTCTATGTGGGGTTACTAGAGCCTAGAAAGAATCTACCAATGTTGATCCGCGCATATAAGCGTTTGATTGATGGTGGCGAGAATTTCAAATTAGTCCTGGTGGGTAGATATGGTTGGATGCATGAAGAGCTGCTGAGGCAGATTAACAATCTTGATCTTGAGGAAATGGTCCACTTCACAGGATATGTGTCTCAAGAAGATTTACCCTTGGTTTATAATCTGTCCAGTTTGTTTGTTTATCCAACCCTCTATGAGGGATTTGGGTTGCCAGCCTTGGAGGCGATGGCATGTGGAGTCCCGGTGATCACCACTGATGTCTCCTCACTACCTGAAATAGTTGGGGAGGCTGGAATACTCGTCCCTGTTAATAATGTGGAGGCACTGTATGGAGCGATGATCGCGGTGCTTGGGGATGAGGATTTGCGCCGGAAAATGATCAATAAAGGAATCCAGAGAGCTGCTAAATTTACATGGGAACAGACAGCAATATTAACCTTTCAGGTTTACCAGCAAGTGATGCGGACAAGCTGAAGGTTATCGATCTATCAATTTGCATCGTTACTTATAATGCCCGGGATTGGTTAAAAGGGTGCCTGGAGTCCCTTTATGAGAACACACAGCTCCCTTCTATTGAGGTTATCGTCGTTGATAACGGGTCGAACGATGAGGTTAAGGAGATGCTCTCGCAGGAATTTCCGGAGGTCGGTTTCATTGGAAATGAAAACAATCAAGGGTATACGCGTCCGATGAACCAATCCTTGCAGTCTGCGCAAGGACGTTATCTCATGCAGCTCAACCCGGATACTGTAATCCTACCTGCTGCTTTTGATCGGTTGATCGACTTCATGGAAGGGCATCCACAGGTAGGTATCTGTGGTCCGAAGGTACTCAATCAAGATGGGTCTTTCCAGAAACAATGCCGGCGGGGAGAGCCGCGTCCCATGGCGATGTTCAGCTATTATTTTAGATTGTCAAGCCTATTTCCAAACAATAGGTTGTTTGGTGGTTATTTGTTGGAGTACGAAGACGAAGATAAAACCCTTGAAGTGGATGCACTTTCTGGTTCCTGCATGTTAATCCGCAGGGAGGTTGTCGACCAAATCGGGTATTTAGATGAACAATTTTATGCTTATCAAGAAGACACAGATTATTGTACCCGGGCACGCCAGGTGGGGTGGAAAGTGTTCTATTACCCTGAAGCACAAATTATCCATTATGGTGGGCGTGGAGGCACACGTGTAGAACCTTATCGATCGATTGTTGAATGGCACAGATCGTATTGGCGATACTATAAAAAACACCTAGCTGAGGATTATTTCTTTATTTTCAACTGGATTTATTTTCTGCTCATGATTGCCAAATTAGGTGTGGCTTTGGTAGCAAACTTCTTCCGGCGAGAGAGATATGCAGGTCCAAAACGATGATTTTTGGGAGCATCCAACGAATTGAGTATCGGACTCCCTCGTTTGGGATATGAACAGGCAGAATTATTCATGGAACTACAAGTCACATCAATCTCATTCATTTTTGAATTCATACTTCTATCTTCGCTATTGACAGCACTACTTGGATGGGGTTCTATCCATTTATCCAACCGGATTGGTCTATTGGATATGCCGAACAGT
>JAUWLJ010000008.1 GCA_030613705.1 Chloroflexota bacterium | reverse complement strand
TTTCGACATGCGCTGCCCATCGGTGCCCATCATCTGGCCCTGGTTGAGCAGCTTTGCAAAGGGTTCCCGGAAAGGCAGCAGGCCTTCGTCTGCCAGGAAGTGCGTCCAAAAGCGAGCATACAGCAGGTGCAGGACAGCATGCTCGACTCCCCCGACATATAGATCGACTGGCATCCAATAACGCATCTCCTGGGGTTCAAATGGTCCACCTTCATAGTGGGGGCTTGTGAAACGTAGAAAATACCAAGATGAGCAGGCGAATCCACCCATCGTATCTGTCTCCCTTTGGGCAGCACCTTTACAGCACGGGCAGGAAGTATTGACAAATTCAGATTGACGCGCTAGTGGAGAACGACCACTGCCATCGGGTTTGAAATCACTCATCGGCGGTAACAACACTGGCAGCTGATCTTCAGGAACCGGTACTTCACCGCAGGAATCACAATAGACGATTGGGATGGGTGTGCCCCAATATCGTTGCCGACTGATCAACCAATCCCGCATGTGGTACTGAACGACACTCCGCCCCAAATCATGCCCCTCAATGAAACCTGTGATTCGTTCACCAGCCTGCTCGTTAGGTAATCCATTGAATGGTCCTGAGTTGATCATCTCTCCAGAACCAAGATAAGCTTCAATAAATGGTTCTCCTGGAGAGAAACCAGGTGGAGCGATGACTGCCCGCACCGGCAAACCGTAGCGCTGGGCAAACTCAAAATCCCGTTCGTCATGTGCTGGAACACCCATCAGCGCTCCTGTACCGTAGGTGGGCAGCACATAATCCGCGATCCAGACTGGAATGCGGTTTTGATCTAACGGGTTAATCACAAAGCCACCGGTGAAGACGCCCGTCTTTTGGCGCGTTACAACCAAGCGATCGATTTCACTCATCTGCACAGCTCGCTCGATGTAGGCAACCACCTGCGGGCGCTGTTCCTCGCTAATAAACACATCAACCAGGTTATGTTCCGGTGCCAGGACAAAAAAGGTTGCCCCATAAACAGTATCAGGCCGCGTTGTGAAGATCGGAACCACCTCCCCGTCCTCAGTCAGGAAATCGATCTCGCAGCCCTCCGAACGCCCGATCCAATTGCGCTGCAGAGTCTTAATTTTTTTTGGCCAATCGATGACATTCAATCCCTCTAACAATGCGTCTGCATATTTCGTAATGCGAAAATACCAGGCCGAGATCTCTCGTTTAACGAGTCCTTGGTGGCCGCGCCAGCACACACCTCCTGCAGCCTCGTGACTGGAAAGTGTCGTTTGGCAGATTGGGCACCACCACTGCCAGCTAGTGTCCCGATAGGCCAGCCCTTTGTGGTAAAGATTGAGAAAGAACCGTTGAGTCCAACGATAGAATTCCGGTTTAGACGAATCGATCTCACGTGACCAATCATAGCTGGTTCCAATCAAATCCATTTGTCGCCGGAAATTAGCAGTGCTCCGGTCAGTGATCTCTCGGGGGTGAATCCCATGTGCGACTGCGTACTGCTCGGTTGGTTCCCCAAAAGCATCCCAACCCATCGGGTGCAGCACGTTATAGCCCTGCATGCGCTTGTAACGCGAGAGTACATCTGTTGGGACATAATTCCGGCAATGTCCCACATGGAGCCCTTCACCAGAGGGGTAGGGGAAAAAATCTAAGCAATAATACTTGGGTTTAACTTGCGATTCAACTGTACGATACAGGCCACTGGCCTGCCATTCGCGCTGCCATTTTGCTTCAATATCTGTGGGGTTGTATGGATTAAACATCTCTTACGCCTCATTCTCAAATTCTTGGATACTCGTAACCGACACATCGTAATTCATCCTTTGAGTACGAGGCTAAGGAGGCGCGCGAGAAGGGAGAGTTCATTTTCCCACACTCTTCCGATGTTTATTGATCTCATCGCTCACCTCCAAATTCTGATCCAGCCATCATTTGTAATTCTATGCTTGTTCCGATAGTTTAACCATTCTATCTGCGCAGATCAAAAAACCCTCCGCTGATCAGGGGCGAAGGGTTTGCTCCGTGGTACCACCCTGCTTGCTTTTACCCACAAAAATGGATAAAAACCGCTTTGGCTCGCGTTAACGGGCGAAACCCGCCACCAGCTATCCTACCTTCATCCAACAGATCAGCATGTTTGGATCTACTTTCACTGGTGGTGTCTGCCACTTAATGGCACAGCAGGCGAGTTCAACCTATTCTAGTGCTCCAGGGGCACCATGCTGGGCTCTCACCTCTCTCTCCCGGCTCGCTGCTGGATGATTTACTACTCCTGCATTGACAATATTTCTGATTATTAATAAGATCGAGATTGGCAAACCTTTCCAATGACCAATCTCATATTAAGAAGTTTAATGGACCCAGAGGGATTCGAACCCTCGACCTTCTCAATGCCATTGAGACGCGCTCCCAACTGCGCCATGGGCCCTCAGCAATTTCCAGCCGGGGCGGGTGCTCCCTCCTGGACCAGTGGACCTGGCGGGATTCGAACCCGCGACCTCTTCAGTGCGATTGAAGCGCGCTCCCACTGCGCTACAGGCCCCGGCTTTAGGGTAGCGGAATTGTACTTGAGCGACTTATGCCTGTCAAGGAAGGCAATCTTCAAAGGATTCCCTAGGTGCATTTTGATTTCCATTCTGTACATATTATGTCAAACTTTCTTGACTTTGACCCCTGATTTGTGCTATTCTTCCCTAGTTCAGTGGAATTTTATGACAGCCAGACAAGCCAATTCACAAGGCTAATCAAAATCTAGCACGATATAACCACAGGATTTTATTTATGTTGCAGCGCGAAAGAGTAGCCGAAAACGTTTACTCATTTCAAAGTGATGTTTATGCCCAGGTCAACGCCGGCGCAGTGGTCGGTCCGAATTGGGCTGTTGTGATCGATACTCTCGCACTACCAGAAGAGACATTAGCGATCCGACAATTTATTGAACAGGAACTCCAGATACCCATAAGATATGTGATCAACACCCATTTCCATGCTGACCACAGCTGGGGGAATTATCTTTTTCCCAATGCGACCATCCTGGCCAGCACTCTGTGCCGTGAGCTGTGGGACACCCGCGGGCGAGCTTCCCTGGAAGAAGCCAGAAAACATGGCACCACGTTCAGACAGAGCCGGATTATTCTGCCCCATCTCACATTTGCTGAGGGTTCCCTGAGCCTGCGAGTGGGGAAGAAGACTCTCAGTATGATCTTCCTGCCAGGTCACAGCCCAGATAATCTTGGTGTGATTGTGGAAGAAGATCGGGTCTTATTCGCCGGTGATGTGCTTATGCCTATCCCTTATATCGTGGATGGCAATGCAGATGAAATGGTTCTATCTTTAAAGCAGATTGGCTTGATCGGGTTGGAAAATGTCGTTCAAGGTCACGGTGACATCGTGCTGCGGGGGGAAGTTGAAAGATCCGTTAAGGAAAATCTCGCTTACCTTTCTGCTATCCGTCGAGCTGTGCGTAAAGCCGGGAGAAGAAAATATCCCTGGGATTTGTTGGAAAATGTAGGGGTTGAGGAGTGCGGTAAAAGCAGGGTATTACTCGGGGGACTTGCTGAGGAGCTCCACAGCCGAAATCTATATGCTCTGTATGAACAGCTGTATGGTGAACCACCAGCCTCTTCTGAAGATGAAGAGGATTGATTAACCTACGTTATTCCGTTTCATCAATCTCATCCTCTATTTGGAAAATCTCCACTTTTTCGACCAACCCTTTATCGATCAAGTATCCCTGGCATTTCCATTCACCATTAGTTTGAGACCAAATTAAGTAAATTACCCCCGGATAGGATGCCTCCGCGATGTCGATCGCTGACAGCCTTTTAAAACCTTGAGGGTGTGAGTGGTATATAGCCAATAAATCCCAATGGTTATCATCGATCTGATTAAAGTATTTCAATTGCTGCTCAGGATCCATCCGATACCTGACCGGACTGTGCAGTATATTCGTAACAGCATATACTTCAAGGCTGGTCTGATCTACACCTGCAATCAAGCCACAAGCTTCTTCCAAATCGCGTTCAGTGATATCGTCAAGCATCATCTGCCAATGTATTCTTCGCAAGTATAGCGTGGTTCCTAAGCTAGCCATATTGCAGTTCCGCATATAACCAACAATACGACACCTGGTTCAACGATCGCCTGCCGCAGAGGTTGACCTTCGTATAGGGCACCGATCAGGCTGGTCAATGAATATGCTGGACCCAGAATTAAGAGCCCATAAGTGATCGGGGATAGCGGCCAATAATGCAATGCTGAAATAATCCCGGCCAAGATGATGATAACCACAAAGGTTGGCAGATAAAGCCTTCGCCCATTCAAACGCAGATGGAGGGTTCGCAGACTTACCAGACCAGCTGCCAAAATCAAAGCTGGTAAGATCAAATACAACCTTAATCCAGCTGATTCTAAGGCAATAGCTAAGATCAAGAATAAAGCATAGGAGACAGCAGTCAATGTTGCGCTGGCCAGAGGGTAACGTTCGTCTTCCGGATCTACGGCGATGTATTCTGCGATCAAAACCAGCATCAGCAGAGCTCCTCCAATCGCGAAACTCATCAGCCATTGGGGACCAACGGGTAATTGGTTCAATGGAATCCCAAGTGTCCAGGCAGTTAATGCCGGCAGCAGCCAGTGCTCCACTGTCCACTTTTTACCTAAGGCAGGGTGATCACGCAAAAGTAAATCCGCTCCGGTGGCAGTCAGCCCGGCAACGAGCAAAGCAACAACCGTATGGATATTAATCTCAATCGCCAGGTAGAAACCAGGCAGCTGCATGCCCAATTCGCGCGCAGGAAGGTCAACAAAGCGGCTAGCGGCATAAGCCAACAAGATCACAGCAGATAGTTTGCTCAAACGGTCAGCATCGGGAAGGTAGCTGGTTCTTTCCACATATGCATTTTAACCGATTTCTTGACGAAAATTTGTAACGCGCTTAGGATTGAGTAGAAAATGTACGACAGACCTGGAGATAATTCAACATGCGCATTGGTATGATGGCAGATGCTTACAAACCACACGTCAGTGGGATAACCAACGTCATCGCGTTGAGCAAACGTTTCCTTGAAAAAGCAGGGTTCGAAGTTTATGTTTTCACCTTCGGTGGAGGCGATTATCAAGATGATGAACCGAATATTTTGCGTACCCGCGGGATGCCCCTGGTTGATACCGGGTTATATTTCAGTGCTCGTCATAGTTCGGAAGTTCAGAAAATCTTACGCAAAATGGATATCATTCATGTGCACCATCCTTTCACCAGTGGTCAGCTAGCTATCCGCTATAGCAGAGCACAAGGGATTCCGCTTGTTTTCACCAATCACACACGCTACGACTTATATGCTCATGCATACCTGCCCATGGTTCCTGAGGCCCTTGGAGATGCTTTTCTGCGGGCATACCTGCCTTCATTCTGTAAATCTTGCGACCTGGTGATCGCTCCGTCACCCGGATTACAAGAGGTATTGATTAATTTAGGAGTTGAGGCACAAATTGACGTTATCCCAAATGGGGTCGATATCAGGCTGTTCCAATCAATTGAGCAACCAATTCCCCGTCAAGAGCTTGGATTCAAGGAAGATGATGTCATCCTGACTTACATGGGGCGCATCGGTCCAGAGAAAAATCTTCCTTTCCTTTTACGGGCTTTTGCTGGCATAGCAAAAACCTATGAAAATGCTGCTCTGCTGGTCATTGGCGATGGGGCTGAGCGTGAAAACCTCGAAGATAGAGTTAGCGTTATGGGCATCAGCGATCGAGTGCATTTTACCGGGATGATCCCTTATCCAGAACTACCTGCTTATATGGGAGTTGCGGATGCATTTGTGACCGCTTCCGTAACTGAAGTCCACCCACTTTCAGTGATCGAAGCCTTGGCTTCTGGTTTGCCAGTTGTCGGCATTCAATCCCCGGGTGTTGGAGATATCGTGGAAGATGGTGTCACGGGTTTCCTGGCTCCAGAAGAAGACCTGGCAGTTTTCACTGCAAAACTTTCCCGGATGGTCATAGATCGAGATATTCGCGAGAAAATGTCCCAGCAGGCCAAAGAAACAGCCAAGATCTATTCTATTGAAAATACTACCCAGATCATGATCGACTGCTACCAGAAGTTATCCTTAGAGTACGCTGGACGAAAGCGAGGCTTATTTCATCGGATAACCCAACCATTTAGAAGGAACAAGAGTTGAGCCGGTCACCTCAGGAGTTGGGGCGTTGGGGTGAAGCTCACGCTGCAGATTACCTGCTCCAACAAGGTTATACAGTCATAGCCCGCAATGTACGCACTCCTTATGGTGAAATTGATCTTATAGTTCAACAGTTTTCCAAGATTACTGAAGACGAAACAATTACAGTGTTTGTCGAAGTGAAGACTCGCACTTCGAAAACATTCGGATATCCAGAAGAAGCGATCACTCCCCGCAAACAGCTTCACCTGGTCTCCGCTGCCCAGCATTACCTGCAAGAACACCCGGACCTGGACAAGAATTGGCGCATCGATGTGATCGCCATCGAGCGCTATCCAGAACGCTCCCCCATCATCAGCCATTTTGAAAATGCCCTCCAATAAGCGGGACAATCCAGGGATCGATCATCTGAGCCATGACTTAAATCTGTCCTCGGATTCGGAAGCACTTATCCGACCGCCATTGGTTGTGCTCCTTGGTCCTACAGCTGTTGGTAAATCCGATCTCGCTATCCGACTTGCTGACCGCCTGGATAGTGAGATCGTCTCGGCTGATTCACGCCTTTTATACCGGGGAATGGATATTGGCACTGCTAAACCGACACATGAGCAGCGCGCGCGGGTACCGCATCACCTGATAGACGTCACATATCCCGACCAAGCCTGGAGTCTTACCCTTTACCAGCACGCCGCTGATGAGGCCATCAAGAGCATACATTCCAAGGGCCGCTTGCCTTTTCTGGTGGGGGGGACTGGTCAGTATATCCGCGCTATCGTTAACGATTGGCAAATTCCAAAGATCAAACCCGACTTACAGCTGCGTCAAGTTCTTGAAAACTGGGCGAAAGAGATTGGCATCGATGGGCTGCACGCCAGATTAGCCGTCCTTGATCCAAAGGCTGCAACCAAGATCGATTATCGCAATCTCCGCCGCACGATCCGCGCTCTCGAAGTCATTTTTCGCAGCGGGAGGCTGTTTTCTGATCAGCGGCTGTATGGAAAGTCACCGTATAACACCGTGCAGGTAGGTATTAATATGCCCCGCCCAGAACTGTATGCCAAAATTGATTCCCGCATTGATGCGATGTTAGCTGCGGGATTTATAGAAGAGGTCAATACACTCTTGTCAAGAGGATATGCGCCCGATCTACCGACATTCTCCGCCATTGGCTACCGAGAAATTATCGACCATCTGCTTGGGGAGACCACACTTGAGCAAGCAGTGACAATCATTAGAAGGCGCACTCGCCAATTTGTTCGCCGTCAGGCAAACTGGTTCAAAGAGGATGATCCTCATATTCATTGGATCCAAGCGGGGATCGGTTCATACTCTGAGATCGAAACTTTGCTGCGTTGCAAGCTCGATTTGGATTGACAATTAATTTATTTATCTCTATACTAGATTTAAACAGAATCCACACTGGATTTTTTCGGTCTTGGGTCACCATTAGAGAAGGAGGCAAATCATGAGTGAAATGCCCTGGCTGGACAGATATGATGAGGGAGTCCCCCACCATATTGATTATCCTGAAGTCCCTTTGTTCGAGCTATTAGCAGAAGCAGCGAAAAAATACCCAGAATCAGCCTGTACGATTTTTAAAGGTGCGCGAATCACGTATCGCGAAATGGATGCGCTCACCGATCGCCTGGCAGCAGGCTTGGCAAGCATCGGTATCAGGAAAGGCGACCAGGTGGGCATATTTATGCCCAATACTCCTCAGTTCGTTATGGCTTATTTCGCAATTCTCAAACTCGGCGCCATCGTGGTGGCAGTAAATCCATTGTACTCGCCGCGTGAAATCGAGCACCAAGCCAATGATGCCGGCATTGAGATCATGCTGGTGATGAGTAACTTCTATAACCTAATTAAAGATGTACAACCCAAGACTAAAATCAAGACTGTTGTAGTAACGAATATAAAAGAAACACTTCCCTCAATTCTGGCTTTTCTATTTACATTGACGAAGGAAAAGAAGGGAGGATTCCGCATTGAGCTTGCAGAGGGTGATCACTGGATGCAGGATTTAATTAACAGTCACCAACCGGAAGATCGCCCCCAAGTTGACGTATCACCTGACGATAATGCTCTTTTCCAATACAGTGGCGGCACGACCGGTATCTCGAAAGCCGCGATCGCAATTCACCGAAATCTGGTCGCCAATACCCTTCAAATCCAGAGCTGGATGGTGCAGGTTGAAGAAGGGCAGGAAACAGTCTTGATGGCCATCCCCCTCTTCCATGTGTATGGCATGGTTGTAGGGATGCTGTTTGGGATTAACACCGGTGCCGCGCTGGTCATGGTTCCCAACCCTCGAGATCTGGATGACCTGTTGAGCAACGCCCAGAAATACAAGACTACCATCTTCCCAGGAGTCCCCACGCTCTATAATGCGATCAACAACTACCCGGATGTCCAGGCAGGTAAATACGATCTCAGCTCGATTAAAGTATGTATCTCCGGTTCAGCGCCGTTGATGCGTGAGACGAAAGAGAAATTCGAGGCGTTAACTGGTGGTATCCTCTTTGAAGGATATGGTCTCTCCGAAGCACCGACTGCAACTCACTGCAATCCCCTCCTGGGGGAAAACCGCACTGGATCGATCGGTTTACCTCTCCCCAATGTAGAATGCCGGATTATCAGTCTGGATGATGAGGTCACCGTTTTATCAACCGGTGAAATCGGCGAACTGGTCATCAAAGGTCCTATGGTGATGAAAGGCTACCATAACATGCCGACTGAAACAGCCAATTCCTTACGTGACGGCTGGTTGTACACGGGAGATATCGCCCGCATGGATGAGGATGGCTATTTCTTTATCGTTGACCGCAAGAAGGAATTGATCAAACCGGGCGGCTATCAGGTCTGGCCGCGTGAAGTTGAGGAGGTTATCTCAGAGAACCCCAAAGTTTTGGAGGTTGGTGTGGCAGGTGTCCCAGATCCTTACCGGGGTGAAACGGTAAAAGCCTGGGTTGTGGTCAAACCCGGCGAAACGCTCACTGAGCAGGATATCAAATCCTGGAGCAGTGAAAGGCTGGCGAAATATAAAGTCCCCTCGCAGGTGGAATTTCGCGACGAGCTCCCCAAAACCACAATTGGCAAAATCTTGCGCCGAGAGCTGGTGCGCGAGCATAAAGAAACCACAGCTGAAACTGCAGAATAGACCTCTACCGAATTCTTACTCTACCCTGGTGCGTCGCAAACTCGCTTGACTTTGCGGCGCACCACGCACAACAACAAGGAGTGTGGACCTTTTCTACAAAAGCTGCCTTCTTCGACCTGGACGGTACCCTGACCGATGCCCATGTCTGGCAGGGGATCATAAATTACTTTACTTTCCACAACAAGCGCCGTTGGACCCACCGGGCATATATGGCATACCATTTCCCTCTCTATATATTCCGGAGAATGGGGATCATCTCTGATAGCACATTTCGAAAACCTTGGCCAGCTCATCTTGGCTGGTATGTACGCGGCTACACGCTGGAAGAAGCAAAGCATGTTTGGAACTGGGTCGCGGATACTCAAGTAAGCAAGAACTGGAGACAGGATACCTGCCAGATTCTCAAACAACACAGGGAAGACGGCTATCTCACCGTTCTTGTATCCGGGACACCTGTGCCCCTCCTACAGCGCCTTGCGAAGGACATTGCAGCCGATCAGGTGGTTGGCACTGATTTAGAAGTCCATGAAGGGAGATATACCGGGAGGAGCAGCGGGCCAGCATGCATTGCCGACAATAAAGTAACCCTTACCCAGGCTCATATGGAACGAAATGGGATCGAAATCGATTATGGCAGTAGCTACTCCTATGCAGACTCTATATCAGATAGCTATATGCTCGAGATGGTCGCCCACCCAGTTGCCACTTATCCTGATGAGGGATTAAAACAGATCGCGCTGAAACGCCATTGGCAGATTTTCCCCTCAGAATAAATCAATTCATACGTTTGATATTCTTATAACCTCAATCGGTCAATTCAAAACACGGAGAAACATCGCTGGATGTTTATTTAGACTTAGAATATATTAAGCAAGCAAGACCATCAATTCAATGTGATGAATCAATCAATGGGGTTAGTCACGCTGGTTGACACCAGGGATTTAACAAAAGGACTGGAGATGCATCAAGTCGTTTACTCACAATAACGAAGTATTCAGCATGACAATGAATGGCCTCCTGATGGAATTACAGGCTGTCTTTATTATTCAAAATATCAGTCGCGGAGGGGATAGTAACACAATCCAGCTGTGCCAGGACCGGTATGCACACCTAATGCCGGAGAGAGATCCGCGATAAGCGATTCGACTACAGTCAAACGTGCCTCGACCAACTCCTTGATCTTTTCGGCCTCCTCAGCTGCAGCAGCGTGAACATAGGCAACCTTAATCTTCCCCTTTTGACCAACCACAGATTCGACCTTTTCCACCATCATCTGGTATGCCTGCCTTCTGCTGCGAGCCGTACCAACCGCCACGACAATCCCGTCCTCCATGCCGATCAATGGTTTTAAATTCAACAGACTTCCAACCAGGTGTTTGGCTCTCCCTATCCTGCCGCCCATATAAAGGTATTTCAATGTATCCGCAGTTTGCAGCATGCGAGTCACTGGGATCATCTCGGTAATCCGGTCAACGATTTCAGTCAACGACTTGCCATCTAAAGCTGCCCGAGCAGCTTCGATTACCATCCAACCATGGCACATTGAAACATTGAGTGTATCGACCACCTTTACTACCAAGTCTGGGAGGATTTCCTTAATCATGTCCTGTGCAGTATGAGCCGCCTGGTATGCCCCACTCCCTTTTGAGGTCATATGAATGCTGACGATCTCTTCGATCCCATCTTCCGTGGCCAGCTTCTCATACATTGAGAGATATTCTCCTGGTCCTGGACAAGCGGTTTGGGGTAGAGTTTCGGCTGTTTGAAGCCAGGTGTAGAACTCCTCAGGTCTGATTGTCACCAGGTCACGCAACTCTTCCTCACCACGGTGGATGTAATAAGGCAACCAATGGATATTCAGCTCGTCCAAGATTGGTTCAGGGATACAGCTGGTGCTATCGGTGACAATTGCGACTTCAGGCATATCAGCCTCCTGACGCAGTCAATTATAAATCCTTTTGACGGATTAATCTCATTACAGCTGCAGCCACACCTGTGATATCAGTCAAATCCGTGGCGAAATCACTTCTCAATTTCTGGTCTCCAACCAGCAATGCTGGAACTGGATTTGCAGTGTGCCGGCGAGTTGATAAGTCTTCCATATTCCCATGGTCGGAGGTGATCAAGATCATCCCCTCTTGATCGTTCCAATTGTCCAGCAAACCACCCAGCACCTGGTCAAAAGTTACTAAAAGATTATGAGCCGCCTGCATATCCTGGTTGTGTCCAGCGTAATCGCTTAACCAATATTCAAAAAATGCCAAATCATAATCTTCTACCAATGCGGCCATCCGTTCGCCTGCTTGAATGGGTGTCAGCACAGGCGTATCGGGTAGATCTAAGCGATCCCGCCAACCCTGTGCTGTGAAATCAGCTGACAAAGCCTGACCATTTTGCAAGTCATCAAGAGTTTTCAAAGGGATTCCCGCGCTGATAACCGCTAATGGAATTGCGGAGTACAAACGACGGCCGGACTGGATGGCAGAAAAATACCCCGGGGGGTAAGCATTCAGCAAAGCAGATTTGTAACCTTGATCAGCTAAAGAACTGAAGAGATTTCCATTGCGCAAGTAAGCCGCTACATCTTGATTCGGTTTGGGGCCATAGTGATATCCAATTTCTGCAGACACATTTTTGCCCGTCAATAATGCAGCCTGACCGGTCGCAGACTGTGGTAAACCGTCAACTCCCAACCCTGCATCGAGAGCAAGCAAGGTGGCGCGCGAGGCACCGATCCTGCTTCCATCCGTTGAAGAGGCGGTGATCGTGTCCAAGAGTAATTTATTTCCCGCTAATAATCCTTGCAGGTTGGGCATATCTACCTCTGCAAAAGGATTAACCTCAGGATCATTAACCCCCAATCCAATGCCATCTAGAAATAAAAAAAGTACTCTCATATGATTATTTATTTGTTCCTTAATCTAATTTGTCAGCGGGTTTTCTCTGGTAGGTCACCCAAACAGATGGCCGTTGGCCGCGATCGACACCTTCCTCTCTATTAATCAAATCGAAGCTGAGCTCTAATCCGTTCAAATCAGGTTCTCGCAACCCAGGGCCATTGCCATCTGCTTCTCGAAAAAATCCGTACATCAAATAAATACTCCCTGGGGTTGTCAGGCGCTCCAGGTTGCGAATATAAGCTCTCTTTTCATTCTCAGCCAGACTGTGAAAACAGCCAATATCTAATACCATGTCGAAAACTCCTGTGATATTCTTAAGTTTGGTGACATCATCAACCTGGAAATCAGCTGTAACGCCTGCTAGTTGGGCTTTTTTTTTCGCCTGGCGGAGGGCACGTCCAACATAGTCCACCCCGGTAACCCGCCATCCATGTTGTGCCAGAGTAATGACATTTGTGCCTGTGCCGCAACCCAGGTCCAGTGCTCGACCGGGAGCATACTGAGCAATAAATTCCATTAATTCAGGTGGTGATACCTGGGTGTCCCAGGGAGGTTTACGGTAATATAACAGTTTGAAATAGAGATGTCTTAAGCAGCTCATAATCTATGAATATTCTACTCGACAAATTATATTATTAGACCCACTTCAATGATTTCCACCTGTTTCTTTTTAGTCTTTGACAATAGCACCGACTTACCTTAAAATCAGGCAGTCAGACAATTAATATAGGAGACAATCCATAGATGAAAGAATATACTACTGATTCCATCCGCAACATTGCGCTTGTATCGCACAGCAGCGCGGGAAAAACCATGTTAGCGGAAGCTTTTCTGCATTTTACGGGGGCAACTACACGCTTAGGAAAGATTCAAGATGGAACTACCATCAGTGATTTCGAAGATGAAGAAATTCGCCGGGGGATTTCATTGTCAACAGCAATCATACCTATTGAGTATAAGGACCATAAGTTGAATTTCCTCGACACGCCCGGCTACAATGATTTCATCGGTGAAATGATCTCAGCATTGCGGGTATCAGATGGCGCCTTAGTGGTTGTTGATTCCGTAGCTGGTGCAGAAGTTGGGACTGAGATCGCCTGGAATTATTGTGACCAGTTCAATATCCCACGCTTCGTCCTGATCAACAAAATGGACCGGGATAATGCCGATTTTCGCAAAGCGCTTGCTTCGGTCCAGGAACTTTCCGATGTACGCTTACTCCCCATCCAGCTCCCCTGGGGAGAGAAACAGGACTTCAAAGGTGTTATCGATTTACTAACGATGAAAGCCTACAGCGGAAATGGAGAAACAGCGACTGATATCCCGCCCGAACTCATCGATGAAGCTGAATCTGCCCGCAGTGAATTAATAGAGGCTGCGGCTGAGGGTGAGGATGAGCTGCTGATGAAATACCTGGAAGGTGAAGTGCTGGATGCTAAAGAGATCATGCGCGGTTTAGCTAGTGTCTTTACGGCGCAATCCTATCTACCCGTCTTTATTGTTTCAGGAACCGCAGAAATTGGTCTGGCTCCATTATTGGGAGCCATAATCGATCTAATGCCCTCTCCATCCGAAGTACCACCCATAATTGCAAAAGGTCAAGCGGGCGAAGAAGAACTCTCTTCTTCTGATTCTGGACCGCTAGGTGTGTACGCCTGGAAGACCACTGCTGATCCATTTGTGGGCAAGATCACCTATTTAAGAGTCTATTCCGGTTTGCTCACTTCAGATACCCGCGTTTGGAATCAAACAAAGGAAACTGAGGAACGGTTCGGCAATCTTAATATACTCAGAGCCAAGGAAGCTATCTCAGTCAAAACGGTCCATGCCGGCGATATCGCCGCAGTACCTAAGCTGACGGTCACTTCAACTGGAGATACACTTTGCGACCGAGCTCACCCCTTAGAACTCACGGTGCCTGATTACCCGACGGCGCTGTATCGCGTGGCTGTTTCACCAAAGACCCAGTCAGACGCGGCAAAGATCAGTCCAACCCTCACTAGGCTTTGTGAAGAAGATATGACACTTTCCTGGTACCAGGAACCTAGCACCAACCAGACCATTCTCCAAGGTATGGGTGATCAGCACATTGATGTCGCCATCCGCAAAGCAGAAAAGAAATTCCAGACCGGTTTGAACACCGAGGAACCACGGGTTCCTTATCGCGAGACGATAACCAAATTAGGGTCAGCCCAATACCGGCACAAGAAACAAACCGGTGGAGCCGGACAGTTTGCAGAAGTCTTCCTGCGGGTAGAACCATTGCAGGACGAGAATTTCGAATTTGTCAATAAAGTCTTTGGCGGAGCCATTTCAGGCAATTTCATGCCGGCGATTGAGAAAGGCGTGAAGGGTGTTATGCTGAACGGCGTCATCGCTGGTTTCCCTGTGGAAAAGGTTCGGGTGGAGGTCTTTGACGGGAAGGAGCACCCGGTTGACTCTAAACCCGTAGCCTTTGAAATCGCTGGAAGGGAAGCTTTCAAGCTGGCGGTAAAAGATGCTGCACCGGTTATGCTCGAACCGATCATGAATGTTGTGATAACAGTACCTGAGGCTAATATGGGAGATATCATGGGAGATTTGAACACTCGTCGTGCGCGTGTTCAAGGAATGGACTCCGATAGAGGGCGATCGGTAGTTTCCGCCCATGTGCCTTTGGCAGAGATGCAGCGTTATACTACTGATCTGCGTTCAATTACCGGTGGACGCGGTGTCTTCACAATGGAGTTTGCTTTCTATGAGACGGTCCCTTCTCATATCGCCCAGGATGTGATCGACAACCGTCAAAAGGAGCTTTCAGCTCAGAAAGAAGACTAATGTTTTGCTAGACTATAAAGACCCCGCTCCTCAACCAACGGGGTCTTTTTCTATTTTCGGTTGAGCCAAGTTAAAGCGGATGAACACCACAGGGGCAAGTGCGGAAATCCAAAGACCGATCGCAGCATACAAAGTGTAGTACAGTGAATATCCCAGAATGTTATCTTGATCAGGAATGATGGCTCCCAAACCCATCCACAGGATAACCACACCCACAAAACCAATCAGAAAACGCAAGGTTCTCTTCCACCAGCTGCCTCGGGCACTGAATCCACCTCGAGCAGACAACCACAGCCCACCTGCGGAAAACCCGAACAACACACCGCAGGTCCGCAGCAAGGCAGTGATTTTGAATGGATTAATGAGTTCTTCATTCGGAAAAGCCAGCCGTGCATTTTCCACCCAGGTAAGGGGCAGCTGCCACTCAATCGCGATAGTTCTGACTATCAAGCCAAGGATTAATATCGCAAGGGAAAAAGTGAAGGCAGCCAAAATACTGATCCCTGTTGTCTGATTCGCAAGCCAATCTGTTACCGGCTTCTCCACACGCAGGAAAACCCATACCATGCTAAATCCCACGATCCAACCCACGATTACATCATGTGGGAAATGTACAGCCAGGTATATGCGGGAAACACCGATCAGAAATATTAAAATCAGCGAAAGAACCCATACCCACCCACGTTTTAGGCTGGCCGCAAGTAATCCAAATACAGCGGCTGAGTTTTGGGCATGTCCGGACGGCATACCAAAGGTATACTCGAATGCAAAACTTTTCACCTGCCTGCCTAACCAGAAGGGACGGGCGGTGTGAAAGCCCACCTTCAAGATGTAATTAATACTGTCGCTGACGAGCAGGATAATCCCTATGCGGAGACCGAGGGTCGCATCGATACTCCAATATAGAACGGGCATGATCAGAAAGTAAAATTCTGCCGTACCCATAAAGGAGAAAAACTTCATGGGTCCCGGTAACCAGCCTCCAAGATTTTGCATAAACAGAACGATACTGATACCCAGATCATAGAGATAATTCATGATGTAAGTCCTCCTGGCTGTCTAAACCTGATTGTAATAAGGCTAAATAATGAATGAAGATCAGCCTTCATCATCGCCGGGTTGACTGCTGTTTGGGTGCAGATTGTTTCCAAA
>JAUWLJ010000227.1 GCA_030613705.1 Chloroflexota bacterium | reverse complement strand
TACAGATAATGGAACCCTAGAGTCAAATCGCCAGCACAGCTATGACTTGACCGTCCAGGTAAAGACTTTGCTGGAAGATTCTTTTGGAACAGATAAACAACCGATTTATACCCTCATCCGTAGTGATGGTCCTGATGCATGGTGTCACAACTTGAGGATATTCCCTGACGGTTCTTCAATTTACTTGGATGATTGCAGAAATGAGGTCTGGCAAATACCGACCCCAGAAAGTAGAATGGCTCTGCTGAATGAACTAAGATCCTCGTTTGCCAGTTTGGATGATCTGCGCATAGAAGATGACCAGACCGAACGCTTGATCATGATGGGAACGGGCGCAGGCACCCCAAACGCCTCCACCCTTGAAGAAGCCTGGCAGCTATCGAAAGAACTTCACGAGATACTCTCTGAACCCACTGGATTAGGGTTAGTGATGTCCTACATCTATGATGGTGATTTTTTTGGATTCGATGTATTCAACAAGATCACGTTGCCCTCCCAATTGGTCAGGAGAGGGGAATTGCGCGGTGTTGTGCTGACACCGGATGGCGATCTTCTCGCATTTAGCGACGATGATGGTTTAAGTGTTTTTGATATCCAAAGCCAGGGATCGACGCTGCTGCTCCCGACACCTGAAGATGGCTATTACCTGCCTCGCTCATGGTCAAATACTGGTCGTTTGTTGGTGTTGCATATGCCGGAAAGAGAAAGTGAGCCGATCCGCCATGGTTGGATATCTCTGGAGGATAAAACTTGGCACGAATTGCCCATACCGGAGGGGATTCGCGGTTATGGGTGTGATACTGGAGCTGTTTGGTCACCAGAGGGGAACGCATTAGCAATCACCGGCCTGGAATACGGAGAGCCATGCAACACAAGCCCGGGATTAACCATCGTAGACTTACCCTCCAATAAGGCGCAAGTCGTTATTGCCCCCACAATAAATGCGATCGAGGAAGATGACGGCACCTTGATCGCCGGCGCGCATACACCTGCCTGGTCGCCAGATGGCACCTGGATCGCCTTTGGTCTCGATCAAGATCCAACCGAGGTGGCCAACTTCCCAACCCGCCTATATCGCGTCCATCCCGATGGAAGCAATTTAACTCCGCTAACGAGCAATTCTCAAGGCTATGCGACTCACCCAGTATGGGCACAAGATGGCTCACTTTATTATGGTTTGAGTGGGGCGGGCGCGGATGTGGATGGTCTTTACCAGTACCTCCCAAGCGAAAACACCCATGTGTTACTCCTGCCAGGCTCAGGTAGCCACCCCTTGAGCATCTCTCCTGATGGAGAATTCCTGCTTTTTGAACAGGAACAGGTATTAAAGATTTGGCGAGTACGTCTTCAGGAGATTGTTGCGGAAATTGCTGGCGAGGATGATAAGCGCCCATCTTTCGCAGGCTGGATTTTCATAGAAAGAAATCGGTAAGCAAATTATTGGTCGCCAGGAAATCCATTAGGAGAAATTTTCATGTCGAATCAACCCTTTCCTTCTAAACGGGCCCCCGCATTCGCGGATGTCCCCGATGAAAAGTGGAATAATTGGCGTTGGCAATTAAGCAACCGTATAAACACTCCCGAAGAATTTGAAAAAGTGATTCCACTGACTGATAGCGAGCGAAAAGCACTGAGTGCAGCCCATTTGTTTCGCGTTGACATCACACCTTATTTCATCTCACTGATCGACCCCGACGATCCTAACGACCCCATTCGTAAACAGGTCGTCCCCACTGAAATCGAAATGACGCCTTTTACCGCCATGATGGAAGATTCTCTTGCGGAAGACCGCCATTCTCCAGTGCCCGGTCTTGTCCACCGTTACCCTGACCGGGTGTTGATGTTAGTGACAACTCAATGCGCTTCTTATTGTCGTTATTGCACCCGTTCCCGCATCGTTGGCGATCCCTCAGCCACATTCTCGCGTTCCGAGTTCGAAATGCAAATCGAATATCTCAAACGCACCCCCCAAATCCGCGACGTGCTCCTCTCTGGGGGAGATCCATTAGTCCTGGCTCCCAAGATCCTGGATGAGATTCTTAGTCGCTTAAGGGAAATTCCTCATATCGAGATCCTTCGCATCGGTTCACGAGTTCCAATCTTCTTGCCCATGCGAATCACCGATGAGCTCACCGATATTCTCCAGAAATATCACCCCATGTGGCTCAATATTCATGTCAACCATTCTAACGAGATCACCGCTGAGCTGGCAGAGGCTTGCGATCGACTGACCAGGGCAGGAATACCGCTTGGCAATCAATCCGTGCTCCTGGCAGGGGTAAATGATAATGTACATGTGCAGCGACAGCTGGTACACGATCTGGTGCGTATGCGCGTCCGCCCATATTATCTTTACCAATGTGATTTGGTTGAAGGTGCTGGCCACTTCCGCACGCCTGTGGCCAAAGGGGTAGAGATCATTGAAGGGTTGCGCGGTCACACCTCGGGATACGCTGTGCCAGTCTTTATCGTTGACGCGCCTGGTGGGGGGGGCAAGATCCCCGTCGGACCCAACTACCAGCTCAGTATGTCGGATCACAAAATCGTTTTGCGCAACTTCGAGGGCTTCATCACCACCTATGAGGAACCTGTTGATTACAGACCCGAAAATGCTGCTCAACCCACCCTAAAACGGCCAGAACCAGGGCAATCAGGGATAAGCGGTTTACTGGATGGTGAACATCTATTTATCAAACCAGAAGAATTTGACACAGTCCATGATCGCGGTGGTTTCCAGCATCGCCTGAAGGATGAAAGCAAGTGGATTCCTTTGGGGATCGGCGGTGGTGATGAGGAAGAGAAGGACTCAGATCGAGAATAATCTTGTTTGGGTCCGCCACCCTGTAATCATCAACCACACCCCGCCATAATTTGTGGCGGGTTTTTTGCTTAAAGTCTACTTGCATTGAAAATAACTCGGAAATTATCGCGGCTTATATTGTTAACAGCGTATTAGAAGGGGAAATAAAAAATTTGCACCAATTGTCAGGTATTTCACCGCGTGGTAGAATGCAGCTAGCGGAAAAGGTTTGTATTTACCTTGGAGGTTGAGAGAGTATGGAAAAGCAAGTTGCCACTTTTGCTGTTAAAAAGGGGTTGGCTCAAATGTTAAAGGGCGGCGTAATCATGGATGTCGTCACGTATGAACATGCGCGTATCGCCGAAGACGCCGGCGCAGTCGCTGTAATGGCTCTGGAACGTGTACCAGCCGATATCCGTGAACACGGCGGGGTAGCCAGAATGAGCGATCCGGAAATGATCCTGCAAATTATGGATGAAGTGACCATCCCGGTAATGGCTAAAGCACGTATTGGGCACTTTGTAGAAGCGCAAATTCTGGAAGCGATTGGTGTTGATTACATCGATGAATCAGAAGTATTAACGCCAGCGGATGAGGCGTATCATATTAATAAACACGATTTCAAGGTACCTTTTGTTTGTGGGTGTCGCAATCTTGGCGAAGCCTTACGCCGCATCGGAGAAGGCGCTGCCATGATTCGCACGAAAGGTGAAGCTGGCACCGGGGATGTCGTTGAGGCCGTACGCCATGCCCGTTCCGTACTGGGTGAGATTCGCCGCCTGCAAAACATGCCTGAAGAAGAGCTGATGGGTTACGCCAAGGATATTGGTGCGCCATACGAGCTGGTTCTTGAAACTCGTGCTCTGGGTCGTCTGCCAGTTGTCAATTTCGCCGCGGGCGGTCTTGCAACTCCGGCTGATGCAGCCATGATGATGCAGCTCGGTGTGGATGGTGTCTTTGTTGGTTCTGGTATCTTTAAATCTGGCGATCCAGCAAAGCGCGCCGAGGCGATCGTCAAAGCCGTCACTCATTACGATGATCCCAACATTCTGGCCGGAGTAAGCCGCAACCTGGGAGAGCCTATGGTTGGGCGGCAAGTCTCCGCAATTCCGGAAGCTGAGTTGATCGCTGACCGCGGTTGGTAAGTGGTCTACAGGCAGCAAGCATAGCCTTAAAATTACTGGTATGAAGATAGGTATCCTAGCTCTTCAGGGAGATTTTGCCGAACACAGTGCAATCCTTGAGCACCTGGGAGTTGAGACGCGCCAGGTACGTTTGCCCGACCATCTGGATTCGCTAGATGGATTAATCATCCCAGGTGGAGAATCAACAACAATCGGCAAGCTTGCCGAGGACTACCATATTATTGATCCAATCAGGGAATTTAGCACAAAACAGGCCATCTGGGGTACCTGCGCCGGCGCGATCTTGCTCTCAAAGGATGCCCGGCGTCAGCAACCATTGCTGGAACTAATGGATATCACCGTTGAAAGGAATGCTTTTGGTAGGCAGGCAGCCAGCTTTGAGATCGATATCGAAGTCCCCGCTTTGATGGAACTCGATCCGCAGGACAGCCATCCTTTCCACGCCGTATTTATTCGCGCTCCATTAATCGAGACCGTGCGAGGGACTGCACAAATTCTGGCAACTCTGCCAGATGGTCGCATCGTTGCCGCACAACAAGGAAATTTGCTGGCGACTTCCTTTCATCCCGAACTCACA
>JAUWLJ010000156.1 GCA_030613705.1 Chloroflexota bacterium | reverse complement strand
ATTTCTGGTGATGCAGACAGGTATGACCACCGTGAAGGAAATGATGACTACACCCAACCGGGTTCCCTGTTCCGCTTGATGAGTGACGACCAGAAGGAGCAGCTGTTTAGCAATATGGCTGAAGCGATGGAGGGGGTGCCGCAGCGGATCATCGCTCGAGAGCTGGTACATTGCTATAAAGCTGATCCAGTTTACGGTCGGGGAGTTGCCAAGAAGTTAGAAATGGATATGGAACAATTTATCCCCTGGGCTGACCTTACGCTTGAAGAATTAATCACTAAAACCAGTGATGAAGGTTTTAAAGTCTAATTTCCAATTCCTTGCTGCGGTTGTTTGATTTACTATTAATCCAAAATATCTTTTGGGGGAATTCAATCCCATTATGAAATATGTGGTGGTAGTCTTGTCAATTTTTGACGAACTACCACCACAAGTTTTGATTAATGTAGCTCCACAAATTATTTGAATCTACAATCTTTAAGGGTGATATTGCCTACTTTTGTGATTGGCTTATTTGGTATTGTGATTGGTATGAGATTGGGATCAATGTGCAGAGATCTCTCCAACCTCCTGCACATCAATGGGAATTCCTTCAAGGGAGTTGGGAATTTGATCTTCGGGAGATAATGCACTTTGGGGTACTTTATGGGTGACCATGACAACTAACGCCAAAGTTTCAGTTGGTAGACCGCTTGTTTGGCGATATCCCATTGCCACACCAACCACATTGGGCTTTGAGAGTAGATCATCTTCATGTATCTGCTTCACAGCCAATATACGCTCTGTGGTAGCTTTCAAGTCTTGATTGTCAACCTCTTGGTTCATATTTCCACCTCCAAGCAATCAAGCACCGCCTGGATAGGATTGAAAATGGTTGATTGATTTGAACCAGCAAACAGGAGACCAACCGCATGAAGTGAATCACCAGCGACAAGCAAAGATCCTGAATCACCACCCTGGGACATCGGGCCACTGACGAGCTGGTTTTCAAAACGGGCTGTGCGTCCACTGCCGTAGTTAATGTCCACAGTAGCATGTATCAAATTGATCTGACTCGTGGTAAATCTGGTCGTGCGACCAGATTTGCGGATTGACATACCGAGAAATCCTTCTTCGATGCCCTCGATAGTGCCTATTTCGAGGATCTCGTCTAATACATCGCTGTCATTTATGGGTTTCGCAACAGCTGCATCGACCAGATTGACAGCTTGAGGATCCGATTGCAGAGCATTCACCCGATGTTTTGAACCAAGTAAGCCAGCAACCGCGTTTCCCAGACTTGCATAAGTATCTGCGATATCGCATTTTCCGGGTTCAGTTGCGAATTCGATGGGACAGAATCGTTCTAGATGGGCGATTGTATCAACATCTGGAGAGCCACCATCTATAGGTCCCGGCTGGAGAACTTGATCTCCGGGATCAGCATCATTACTATTGGCAATGACATGATTATTGGATAGGATCAGACGTTCTCCGGAATTCCTATCCCGGACTATTGCACCGAATGTGCCAGCGGTGATTTTATAATGGCCGATGCTGATCCCGCCTGGTGCAGGTCTCCAGCGATCTGTGCGGGCTTGTAAGGCACGAAGCTCACCTACTTCGATCACATCTATTGTGACCCCATCAACGTTTTTAGGTAGGATGGTAATGGGGGCGAGGGCGGGTAATGGCAACTTGCGGCTCACCATGACCACAATCGCATAATTACCAGTTTGCTCGCCACCTTTTATCTGGTAGCCAACTCCCACACCGACTACGTTCTGCATCGCCAAAAGATTTTCTTTTGAGGCTTCCTTAACTTGTTTGATCTCATTTGTAGGGGACATGATTTTCCTCCTGAATCTCTGAATGATACCTGGAAAAACAATTACTGGACTAAATAAAAAGCTGTTTCAATAATGATATCCTGATAAATTTTATCATCTTAATTCCTTATCAAAGATGATAACTTCAAACTCCATAGGAGTTACGCAGTCCATGTCATTTCGAGAAGCTTGCGACGAGAAATCCCTGAAAAGACCGCTTGCAAGACACCTATTTAGGGATTTCTCGCTCCTTTGTCGCTCGAAATGACATTTAAACCACCAACTCCGTAAGTCCTAATCCAATTAAGGTCGTTTAGGATTAGGATAAAAGTATACGAGAGCGGGATAGTGTGGCGCCTCTTTCTGGGAGATAAGTCAAAGAAAGGAGGTCGCCCTGTCCATTTTCTACCGTTCGAAAAAAGATTCCCAGCGGTCTTGCGACCCGATGTTTGAGTAAACTACGCAAAGCTGAATTTCCCGGGAGAGGAGTGAGAATTGAGAGAAAACGGGTGTCCAAAGTGAATTCACTGGATTGGGTTCCGGGTTGGGGATAATGGGGTTGGGTGACTGGATCATCACCAAGAAGAGCACGATAGTGAGCCATACTTTCAACCAGGTTCGAGACTAAGATCGTCAGGCCATTGATACCCAATATGCCGTTTGAATGGTAATTATCTTCCACAGCAGGTACACGAAATTCTCTGGGAGTGAGATCATCTATCAAAAACGGCAGGTCGGGTGACGAGGGAACAGCAGTTCGCCAGGTAATCTCCTTTCCATCAGGTCGCAATCGCCCACCTGGGTTGGGCTCGGTAAATAATGCACCGCGTTCCTTAACTGAATTAACTTGGTGCTGCAAGTCCAGTGAAAGAAGCGCATAGTCATTCATACCAACACCACTGGCTAGATCTTCAATCAGCCTGCGTCCTATCGCGGTTTCATTGGAGGTGTAAATACCAAGCAGGCGCAGTCGCTTGAGGAGGCCTAAAGTCCGTAAGGTGGATGAGCGGGTGGTTGCTAAGAGCTCCAGATAAGTGCCATCTGGGAAAGGGACCAATGCGTTATGGGTCAGTCCTCCAGTGTGGATACCACCAGCAATAACTGAGAAACCAAGTTGGCTGAATTGTCGGGTTGCAACTTGGAGATCGCTTACAACTAGGATAATATGATCTAGAGTGAGTGAATTCATATCTGTTCAGTTTTCAGCAATTATCGATCCAACAATCATTATAGGTTTAGTGTTGAGTATGGAGATTATTTACCAACAGCGTTAAGTTGAATATTTTCAAGCAAAGTGCGGGTTGATACGGCCACCTCAGTCACAGCCTGCTCGAAGGCAAGCTGGTTGATCCGTGAAGGCTGCCGGTAACCGCTCACCTTTCTGATGTACTGTAAAGCTGCAGCGCGAATATCCTCTTCGACCGGAAAATGATCTGGATCTCGTAATTTCTTAATTGAGCGACACATTTGATTATTATATACCGAACCTTTCATGGATTTTGTGAAGGATTTGATAAATTCTGTACCTGGTAAATTGGTTGGATGAATTGAGAGAGAAACACTGCATAAGCGGGTTTTGAACCCTCAATCAATTTGGTGACCAGCGCTTTTGAGAATTAATCGAGCTTGATCAAAATATGATTCTTGAATGAGAATGTAATTGGTATTAAAAGTTGAGATGGTAAGTGTACTTTTATCTGCCTTTGCTAATGGGGTTGTGATTGAATTTAATACTCCGATTTCATTGAAATCAAATTGACCTTCAATTTTAAACACCCGCCAGCCACAATTGCATATGGTGTTTTCGGGGACATTCGCTTCCGGACAGATGATCGATAGTTCTTCATGGGTTCGAGTAATGGAGGTAAAACCTCTATCATTCACCCATTCTGGGACTGGTGACTGAGGTCATTTTTTCCTTTAGGTGATATTGGATAAATTCTCATCCAGGTATAAATAACTTTACTGATAATCCTATTATTGTCAAGATAATTTTAGTGGATGTGGGAATTAAATATTCGACTTATAAAAGGTTAGAGAACTGTTATGGAGAGAGGCTGAACTGGACAGTGAAATCACCCTGGCTCTCAAGCTCAAGGAGTGCCATCGGAAAAGGTAAATAATGACCCTTGGGGTAGTCGAAGTTCGGATCTTCGGGTATCGATAAGTGCCCACGCGAGTCTATGAACATTTGGGCTGATATGGAAGAATCGGTTAAAACCTCAAGTACCAATTGATCATCTAATTGGATTAAATATCCTTCTGGGATTGGATGGTAGCTGTAGACCTCACTCCAATGCGGGGAGAATCTTGTCCATGGATCAATAACGATGGGAATCTGAGCACTGATCGGATCTGAAGTGTGGAATTCCACGCGTAATCCAGTCTCTGAGAGTGAGTAAACCTTGGTGATGCGCTGATCCGGGGAGGTAAAAGTGAGCTGGTCATCGCTTGCAATCACATAATATTGCTCCCAAGGTGGAGGACTATTCGTAAAGGCACCATGAATGCCAGCTGTCTCAGCCCCTTCTCCAGCGTCGAGCTGCCAGGTGGATGGATCGCCTAATCCAACAATTAATTGGGAGGTCGAAGCAATAATTTGGTGTAATCCTGTTTCTGATATGTAGAAATAGGCAATTAACCGGGCACCTTCAAGGTCGAATATAGCAAACTGGTTATCGGAGGCTAATATGCATTCTGGTAAGCCATCCAGATCGGGATCTGAAAGACAATCCTGGCGGGATGCCGGATTATCCGCCCAGCGAGCTGCCTCCAAAGTGATTCCTGGTTGACCAGAGTAATTCGACCGTAAATCAGGCAATGTATCTGGTTCTCGTGGCAAGGGTGAATAGAGAGACAAGGCTGACTGCCAGGCAGATTGGATAAGCAGATTTTGGGAGTTGTCACCCGGATTGGGAATGTTTGAGAGGACCGGGGAAGGAGTATAAGACTCAACCGTGCTGATTGTGGTTACCCCGGGCATCAATTGTGGGGAAACACGGCTAGGTAAAGCGCGTAAGTCATCGCCGTTGAGAGGTTTGATCCAGGGATGGTTGGCGATATAGCTTAGTGTGGCTGAAGCGGAGAGGGGATCTGCAAAGGCACTTTCAACCAGACTGCCACCCAGGATCAGCAGTGGGAGCTCTCCTCTTTGACGGTTTAATTCCAGCGCATTATCCAGTAATTGTTTGCGGATAGTGATTGAAGGCCCATCAGGCGTTGCCTGAAATTCATCAGGGATTTGAGCTGGTAAAGGTAAAAAACTTGTAGCAGATGGTGTATGGTTGCCCAGTGAATTTTCTGGGCCAAAAGTCAACGCATAATTCCAGATATTCTCGTCCGCTTGAAGTGGTGTGTAATATATATCGCTGGTAGGTAATCCATACTGCTCCGAAATCTCACTCGAATCTTGAAGATATTGCCCGGGAGCCCAATCAGGGAGTCCGGTTGGAAAAAGGGGTAATACAGGTGAGCCAGAAATTAAATCAGGCAGAATAAGTAACTTTTCTGAGACAAGCTCTCTAATAGCAGATATGGCACCAAGATGATCGAGGGCAGATAAGGCGAAAGGATCTCGCAAGTCCAGAAGCACTGCAGGCACACCAAATTGTTTAATGTTATTGAGCAGGATGGAAAGACCATGGCGTTCACCAAAAGGGCCAGTGTGAGCCCCATCCCAACGTCTTAATGATTGCGCGGGGGTATAAGCAGGAAAGGTATTCCAAAATGCGAGAACAACGGGTGCCGGCTGCGGCGGGAGAGCATTCGTACTGAAAGGACCGATCGAATCTTGGATACTCGGTGAGCCCTGCTCAGTACTGAAAGCCTGAATTTTGAATCCCTTGGTGGATATAGGTAATGCAGCTTGATTTATCGATGTTAGCACATAATCCTGCCAGGGAATCCTAATCACACGTGGAATCAAATCTTCCCGCAGCGAAAACTGTGACT
>JAUWLJ010000302.1 GCA_030613705.1 Chloroflexota bacterium | reverse complement strand
ATCATCAGGCGATCATCAGCCTGGATCGTTGTATCCAGCTTCTGCAGGTGGCGGATGTCCTCGCTGTTAAGATAAAGGTTGACAAATGGACGCAGTTCGCCCCGCCCGTTGAACAGGTGTTGGCGCAGATCTGGATGCTGTTCTATCAGGCTCTCCATGGCTTCCGCGACAGTGTCTCCGCCAACTTCAACCACAGCCTGCCCACTGGTATAGGTTCGTAATGGGGATGGTATTTTTAGTTTTGCCATATTCTCACTTTCTACATGCCAGGTGCCAGTTGCTTCGATCGATAAACATCCAACACCGATAATTTACCTAAGTGGTAGCTGCTCAGCCATTGTAAAAAATATCCACTTTTGTGATTAGTATCTTACAGGAACGGTATCATTAACCAAAAGGACATTTTCGCTAAAAACCGGGAGACTGCTTCGTTTCTCGCAGTGACATGGCTGAGTAGTTACCCTAAGTGTTAATTTGATCGACAACTTCGACCTCTTCTTCACTGAAGTTCGCCCGGTCTTCGTTCAAACGCCAGGAGCGGCTTTCGACCGCCAGCCCCTGCACCACACTCGTGATCAGGTAAGAGAAATTAGGCCAAGCCCATTGGCGGTCAAATTCAGAAGGCTGGTTTGGGTGGTCTGGGTGAGAGTGGTAGACACCCAGCACATCCAGCCCCATGCGGTCAGCCAGCTCCTCACCTCTCAGGTAATCTTGCGGAGAGAGCTGGTAGCGGTTATGCCGTGCATTTTCCTCACGCTCATTCGTCAGGGACAGGATCTCACTCACCTGCTGTTCATTGCCTTTGTTTTCGCCCAAGAGCAACCCAGCACCTTCTTCTGGGTAAGCCTGTTCACCGTGCTGGTGGATGCGCGTTAATATCTCCAGCGGGATAAAAAGAATCATAAGCTCGCCTCCCAGAAATTCTCGCTCAGGTACTTATACCCTGCATCTGGGAAAACGGTCACCACCGAGCCTTGCTGCAGTTCAGAAGCGATCTGCAATGCTGCGACTGCCGCAGCCCCAGAGGAAACACCGACAAACAAACCCTCTTCCCGAGCCAGCTTTAATGTCATCTCATAGGCATCTTCGGGTGAAACTTCCAAGATCCGGGCGGGGAAGGACCGGTCGTAAATTCCCGGTTGGATAGCGGTAGGCATATGTTTTAACCCCTCCAGACCATGGAATGGGGCATCTGGCTGAACCGCCAGGATTTGAATTCCGGGATCGTATAGGCGCAGGTATCGTCCGACACCCATCAGCGTGCCAGAGGTGCCCAAGCCAGCTACAAAGTGGGTCACCTGTCCGCCAGTCTGCTCAACGATCTCAGGTCCCGTATAAAGGTAATGCGCCTGCCAGTTGGCCGGGTTGTTGTATTGACCAGCGAAATAATACCGCTCGGGTTCTTCAGCGGCCATTTTTCGCGCTACCTGGATCGCGCCATCCGACCCTTCTAATGGATCAGTCAGCAGCAGCTCTGCGCCAAGCGCTCTCAGAATCGTCAGCCGCTCCGGGCTGGCATTGGCGGGGATCGCCAGCGTGACCGGGATGCCCAGTGAGACCCCCAAAGTCGCATAGGAGATGCCCATATTGCCTGAAGTTGAATCGAGCAAACGCCGGCCACCATCTAGATGACCTGCGGATAACGCGGCGCGCATGATATTCAGCGCCGGGCGATCTTTAATCGATCCGCCAGGGTTATACCACTCCGCCTTAGCGTAAACCTGTACATTTGATGACAACCTGGTCAAGGGCAGCAGGGGGGTGCTGCCCACATGCGACTCTATTCCGAGCGCGCGCGGTGCCATCAAGCGAGTATCACTATCAATGACGGGTGTCGTCATCTTAAATTCTCCATATTTTCTGGACAAGTATCGATCTTGATTGAAATTTCTCTCATCTCAGACGATCGCCGACCAGAAATTATTACCACTTAAACTAAAACGGCCAACAGAGATCAAAAAAGGGCAGCGTAACCTCACCGGCTCTGCGGGACTTACTTCGCATGCGGGGACACAACCACCCTACCTCAACTGTTGGCCGTTAGAATGAAGAGGCGGTGGTTATGAAACCCGCCCCATACATGTGCAATTTACCAAGAGAGCTCCCTAATATTTATGAGTTTGTTTATAATAATTGTATTATAAGCGATTCACAAGGATTGTCAAGAGGGATTTTGACAAATTTAATGCTTTCCTAAGATCATCTTCCCGGTCAGTTGATAAGCACTCTTGCAAAGGAATATTAGTGAAAATTTTCACGAGAATACAAAGTTAGGTTACCCAAAACCAGGTCATCCTGTTGGGATCTTAAAATCTATCAGATCCCCGGGATTGTTATTCCAACCTGCTCTATTATTAGCTTCTTGACTCGCTACTCTAAGAGCTCATAGCCCAACCAGCTGAATGCTGGAACACAAGAGGGGCTGCCGCATTACCGCAATGGTCTTTTATACTGACCGTGTTGTTCCAAATATCAATGCCCTAGATCACTTCACCTCAAGCGAAGGACTTTCTAGCCGTCTACCCCCCTTCCAATGGCTGAAAATACACCAGACCCGGAAAAAATAGAATCCATTGTTTCACGTCAAACAATGGATTCTTGCTCAATCTGACAACCAAACAAATTCGCTGGCCAAGACGAGATACTGCCTACCTCACCTTTGTCCAATCGAACCGCTCGGCACTTGTGTCACATTCCCGCAAGGGGTGACACTATGTATGCTCAACCAGGACTCGCCGTTTTCATCCCCCATATAATATGTACAGGAATAATACCTATCTGTTCTTGAACTATATTCCGTCGCCCGCAACCCAAAGTCTACTGTCCAGTAATGATCATCGCTGATCGCGTTATAGGCATATCCGGCGCCAAACTCAGTATACACGTCCGACAGGATGATGCTCGTGTGACCGGGGCTTTTCATCCAGGCCTCGATCACAGTGCCGGGGTTTCCCCCATTTCCCGCAGCTATGCTCTCGCCGTAGGCCTGCCACTTATAACAGGTTTCATCCAACCGCTGTCCCGCACTTGAACCAGCTGAACCTGTGTGGCTGAAGCAGTCGTTGTCGGCCATGTCATTGCTGTGACGCAGGGCAGCCTGGGTGATTTTTTGCGCATTCGCCAAAACAGGCAAGCCGCGATCCACTCTGATAGCATTTATTTTCTCCTCTACCGCGAAATCCTTGTCCTGGTCATCCGGGAGAATCAATGGGCCCGGGACGCAGTCCGTTTTTATAATTAACGGCAGATACTGAGCAGACTTCACCGACTCGGAAACCTCAGCCGCCGCCCAAGCAGGCCATCCCCAGAAAATCCCTGCCGCAGAC
>JAUWLJ010000055.1 GCA_030613705.1 Chloroflexota bacterium | reverse complement strand
ATTTTCTGGTCAAGGAGCCCGGCAAGGATACCTGTCGGCGATCGATCAGGGAGTGATCAGCCTCTCCAATTTCTTGGCTACCATCATCCTGGCCCGCAATGTCGATCCAACCCAGCTCGGTGTTTATGGGGTCGGCTTCGTGACCTTGCGCTTGGTGCGCGCCTTTCAGGACGGGCTGATCGTGCAGCCGATGAATGTTTTTGGCGCGGGAATGGAGCAGGACGAGTTCAAACAGTATGCCACCAACACCAGCCTGTTTCAAATCGGATTGGCTATAGTTTCCGCTTCGGTCGTGGCCCTATCGGGATGGGTTTTGACCGAATTAGGAAATGACACCGCCGGGCCGACTTTGTTCACTCTTTGGCTTCCGTTCCTCTGGTGGCAAATGCAGGAATACCTGCGCCGCATGCTGTACACTCGAGGGTTGGTGCTCAATGCAGTGATCAACAGTTTTATCGCCAACGGTGTGCGCATCGCGATCATGATTTACCTGGTGAACCAGGGGACACTGTCCGGGGTAACTGGATTAGAAGCTATTGCCTGGGGTTCATTTGTCGCTTTGTTCCCCGGTTTGTGGTTTACCCGCCATTATTGGACTCGCAAGCTGGTAAATTTAAAAGGTACCTGGCGTCGCAATTGGGAATTCGGTCGTTGGTTATTGGGCAGCACCCTGACCAACTGGGTGGCAGTGGAGTTCTATCCGATTCTAACTGCCGGTTTGGTCAGTTTTGCTGCCGCGGGTGCATACCGGGCATTACAGAACCTGGTCGCACCAATCCACCTGCTCTTACGGGCTGTAGATACATTTCTCACTCCCCGCGCGGCGAATCTGTACGAGAAGAACGGGCAGCGAGCCCTCACCCACACCTTACGCAGCATCTATCTGGCGCTCGGCATCCCTGTCTTGGGTATATTAATCATCGCCATGCTGTTCCCCGAACAGCTGCTAGCCCTGATCTATGGCGACACTTATCTCGCCTACAGCAATGGGGTTGTTCTCATGGCGCTTTTTTATGCCCTCATGTTTGCCTATTGGCCTCTGCTATCGATCTTTAAAGCCGCGCAACTTTCACGACCAATTTTTATCGCCAATATATTGGCCATCATCAGCATGTTTACGATTGGCATTTGGGCAATTCTCCGTTGGGGCGTATATGGGACGATCGTCGGTCAAGTGGTAAACGCCTTGGTGATAAACATCGTATTATGGGGGTATTGGATTTCGATGAGACGTTCAAGTCGCTGAGATTTCTTCTCCCCCAGCTGGCCTGCTATTGCCAGCAATGAATGGCGAGCTGCTGCTTTATCTATTTCCCCTGGCTGCCAAACCGCAGCAGCCATCTTGGCAAGCGACCATCCCAACTCTTCTGCCAGCGATACCAAAAAGTGATCAAGAAGGCCAGAGTAATTAACTTTAGATCGAACCCCAAACTAGTGTACTCAATATACAACCGGTCAAGGCGCAATTTCTGTCGAGGAGTGAGGTAATAATCACCTGCCACCTGGGCTAATCCTGCGAGTCCGGGCAGCACTCGATGGCGCTGGGCATACTCGGGCAGCTCACTCAAATAGCCTTGTACCAGGACAGTGCGTTGAGGGCGTGGTCCGACAAAACTCATCTCCCCGAGCAGGATATTGAGCAGCTGGGGCAGCTCATCCAAGGCTGTCTTGCGCAGCAGGTACCCACTCCGCAGCACACGCTCATCCCTTTCATCCGCCAGGATCGGTCCAGTCGCATCTTCTGCACCGCGCACCATGGTGCGTAATTTATATTGGTGGAAATTCATACCTCCCTTGCCAACCGAATTCTTGACAAAGAGCAACGGCCCGGGATCCTCGATCCAGATCAGAAAGATGCTCACGAGCCAGATGGGCAAAGAGAACAATAGACCAACTGATGCAACCACCAGGTCGAAAGCGCGCTTTAATCCTGGCGTTCGATCTGGTAATCCGATCAACTTGAGGTGCTGCTGATATACAGCATGCACGATCTCTTCAGAGGGCGGCGAATTGTTCTCCCACAGCCGTTCATTGAAGCTGGTAGCTAAAATGCCTCCCAAAAAGGCTCCAAAAACTGCCGCAATCAGCCAGCCAGGCCTGACAATTTCAGGGAATGCAAGCCAATTACCAAACCAGATTACCAGAAATATCCCTATGGAACCCAAAAAGGCGGACCGGTAGTGCCACTTTGTGGAAAGAGACAGAAAGACCAGGCTGCGTTCTAGGGCTATGGTAAGCGCAGCAAAAAGGATGACCACACCGCAGATCCACAATGCGCTGAACGTGCCGCTTGGTAAAACTCGCTGCATGAACAGCCAGGCGAGCGCCATCAGAATTATCGCATTTAACAATGAAGTCGCTCGCCCTCCGGCAGACTGCCAGATGCTTGATTGATCTGAATTTGGTTTAGAAAGCCTCCAGGGTTGCTTCGCCATAAGTCTTGGTGGATTATACCGCGCCCACACAAGACTAATTTGCCCCTTATCTGCCAAACTTATATTCAAGTATAATTTTATTCATGCTCAGATCGAAAATTCAGCACTTCTGGTTGGGATTAGGTCTGGTTGGCTTGATACTGTTCCTGCTCACTACCAGCCTGCATGCTCTGGCTGCCCCTCAAGCGCAATTTACTCCTTTCCCCACGCCAACTCCCGGGACAGATGGGCGCATCCTATACATCGTTCAGGCAAACGATTCCTGGTGGCGTATCGCGGCAATTTATGCGATCAATCTGAACGATTTACTGAGGTTGAACGACGCGACCAGTGAAACACTTCTTCTGGAGGGCGAGGAAGTGCTGTTAGGTTTCGGGGGTCCAGCTGAAATCACCCCAACAGCCGGACCTCGCCGAACACCAGCCCCGAGCCTGCCCACTCCTACACCTCAACCCGGGACAGGCACCTTGTGTGTGATCCTATACAACGATATCAACGGAGACTCCATCCGCCAGGAGGAAGAACCCTCGATCCCCGATGGCGCAATTAGCGTTAGTGATCAATCTGACGAGGTCTCATTGACCGAGACCACCCTCAGCGGCATGGAACCCTTCTGTTTTGAGGAACTAATGCAGGGCGAATACACAATCAGTGTTGCCGTTCCGGACGGCTATAATCCCACTACAGTACTCAACTACATCCTGGTGCTGGATCCTGGTACAGAAACTTATATAGATTTCGGTGCTCAGATAAGTTCTGTGGCAGTCGACGATCCCTCCTCACCGGGCGGTGACCGGACCTTGCTCCTGGGTATCGCGGGGGGAGTCTTACTCTTAGGCGGCATCGGCCTGGGCGTTTACGCTGCTCTAATGGGTCGTACCCGATCCAGAAACCTGGGGGAATAATCGTTTCCAATCAAACAGGAATTCGCAACCAAACGGTCTATCCACTCTCACCGAGAACTTTGCGGTATCTCACCAGCAGCTGTTCACCGAATCCGGGCGATATCCAGTTTGCAGACCGTTGAAATGCAGCAGCAGACAGACTCTCTGCCACCTGCTCCTCAACCACGACAGTGACCAGTGCCGCCCCCATGGCGCGATCATCCCCTTCACTCACCAGATAAGCTGCCGGACCAACGATGGCATCGGTAATCGAGTTCTCGCTCGCCACCAACGGTTTTCCACCAGCCAAAGCGAGGCGTACAGGCCCACACCATGGAGAGGCTGGGGCTGGGTGAAAAACAGCTGTGCAGCTCTGGTATAGATAGGGAAGCAAATCAGGCTTTACCTCTGAAAGAACCCGCAGGTTATCACTAATTTCATATTCTTCAAGCAACTCAAAAAAGCTATCTTTCTCTTGGTGAGCCAGGCCAATCACCACCAGCGGATAGCTTTCGCCGATTGCAGCCGCAGCCCAATTCCAGGCCTGCAATAACTGCACAAGATTCCACCGATCTCCTGGGCCGTGGTAAAGGATAAATGACTCCGGTAAATCCAACTCCGCGACTCGACCGGCTATCGAAATCGCCCTCATGCCAGGGCTTGTGAGTTGTTGATCAGCGCGAGGAATAAAATCAATGGGGATGATTGAGGGGAGTCTTACCAGGGTTCCAGAAAGTTCAATGCCGGGCAGGTCTATGGGCCAGAGTATCTCTTTCGCCTGCACCATCCCTCCCTGGGCTAATGAGCGGCGCAAACGAGAGGGTAAATGGACGGACTCCAACGTGTCATGTCTGACACCAGACCAGTCTTCTTTGCCCGCACCAAAACCGCTGGGGCTGATCAAAGTAGCTAAATCGCTGATCATAGGTGGGGTAGGGGCGGTCAGGTGCAGCAATTTAACTTTTAATTTTCTCGCCAGCATAGGAATCTGGACTTGTTCCCACCGCAACCGCCCAGAGGGGGTATTTGGAATTGGCCGGATATCCGCCGGGATGTCCCCCATCCACTTGGGCACTGATTCTGGAAAAGCCACAATCGGATCTATTTCACCAGGGAGGTTTTCCAGGATAGCCAGCAGGTGTAAGGAACTCGGGCTGATGGGATCTCGCACCAGGGGCCAACCATCATAAAGCACACGCATCTAATTGCCGCTTACCTCTTGGCTTCTACCCGTCGCAGAAATCGGGCTTCATTGATCACCACTCTCTGATGGTACCCCTCGCCGATGTTCTCAACATGGTCCCAGGCTTGAACAGCAAATGTCACTTTGGAACCTGCCATAGCGGAGATTTCAGCCTGAACGCGTACGGATGTCCCCACTGGCGTTGGGGCTAAGTGGCGAATATTTACTAAAACCCCAACACTGGATTCGCCCTCTGGAAGATGCTCGGCCAACAAGCGGTAAGCAACCCGCTCCATGAAAGCGATCATCCAGGGAGTTGCGAGCACCCGGGAACCACCGCTGCCAACGTGAGCTGCGGCGTGTTCCTCGGCGACCTGAAATGTCTCTTCACGAGTCATACCCACTCTAAATATATTTTCAAGATCCACTGATAGCTCCAAGTAAAATCTATTTTGACGTCTCCATGCATTAACACTTAAGCCACGCTCCACCAATCGCGACCTTCCCGCAATCCAAAGCGGATCAGCTGTTGGCGTATTAACTGGCGCGCGCCCCGCGCGCCCACTGCGGCCAGGACCACCGGCCTGGTGGAGTGTTGCCACCAGTCTGGCAAGTCATCGGGGGATAATATCGGCAATCCCCGTTTTGTGCGCCCAATCTTGTGCGGGTCAATATCGACAAACGCTGACAGCGGTGCTCCCTGGCGCAGCAGCTGTTTGCTCAGGCGGCGGCCCATCATACCTGCTCCCCACAAGAGGACTGATTCCCTGCCAAGCAATGGTCCGCGCACAAGATAATATGCTTTTATGCGCAAGAAGTTTTCTAAGGAATAGCGACTATCCTGGCGCGTCAGCCGCTGATCGTGCTCTCGCCAATCCAGCAGCACCTCCGGAAGCTTGGCAAAGCCCGCTCCTGCCTGGTAGAGCCGCAGCCACAAATCGTAATCCTCCGGCCAGCCATGTTCCTGGTAGCCCCCCACCTGCATGAGCCAATCTTTGCGCATCACCACACTCGGATGTGTCAGGGGGCTCTCAACGAATATCTCCCGGCGAATATCATCATCACTGAGCAGCGAGTTTTGCCAGTCCAGGTAGATTGAAAAACCATCCCGTACTTTATCCGCTGGGAAGCCCCTCACCCGGCAGCCGACCACCGCCGTCTCAGGGTGCTGCTCCAGGAATGCTGCCTGTCGTGCTAATCGTTCCGGGTGAGCCAGATCGTCAGCGTCCATGCGGGCTATATACACAGCCTGGCAGGCTTCCAGACCTGCATTCAATGCTTTCACGATGCCCCCATGATCCTGGCTTAAGAGATGAAGGCGCTTATCGCCCGCAGCCCAATCCTGTAAGAGCTCAACAGTCCCATCAGTGGAGCCGTCATCCACCGCGATCAACTCGAAATCTGGCAAAGTCTGCTGGGCCAGACTACCCAGGGCAGAGGTTAAAGTCCCGGCCGCGTTATAGCAAGGCATGAGCACCGACACAATTGGCATAGCCAGATTTTACTTGATCCTCGTAATAACGGTCCAATGCGGTATGATCTGATAATCCACACTACAAGAGGAGAGAATGATCATGGTCGAAGAAACCCAACCCCTTTCAACAATTTTGGAACAGCTCATCGTCGATTTCTTGACTCTTTTGCCAAGGGTGATCGCGGCCCTGGTAGTATTTGCAGTGGGTCTTTACCTGGCCAGTATTATCAGGCGCCTGGTTCGCCGGAGTCTCGAGCGCCGCACCAAGAATGCCCAACCGATCACCCTGTTATCCCAGGTGGCATACTGGCTGGTCGTGATCCTCGTCGCGGCCATCTCCCTGCAAATGGTGGGCTTCAACCTGACCGCTTTTCTGGCGGGATTAGGAATTGCCGGGATCACCATCGGATTCGCCTTACAAGATGTGAGCAAGAACTTCATCGCCGGACTGCTGATGATGATCCAGCAGCCCTTCGAAATCGGCGAGACGATTGAAGTTGGCGGCTATACTGGAGAAGTTAAGGCAATCGATCTGCGGGCGACCCAAATACGTACGGCTGATGGCCGATTGGTGCTCATCCCCAATGGAGATGTGATTATCACCCCGATCACGAATTTCAGCCAGGCAGAATCGCGCCGGGTTGAGATCAGCACTGGTGTTGCCTACGATAGCAATCCCGAAACCGTCCGCCAGACGGCCCTGGAGGCCATCAGTGAAGTGCCCGGTATCCAAAGCGAACCGGCCCCTAAAGTCCTGTTTCAAAACTTTGGCAGCTCTACATTTGATCTAACTATCTACTTTTGGATTACAACCAGCCAGACAGGCGTTGCGGCAGCAAAAGACGCCGGGCTGAAAGCGATCAAACACGCCTTCGAGCAGGCCCAGATCGACATGCCTTATCCAACACAGACAGTCTACCTGGTGCAGTAGCCAGCTGCCAAAGAGAATATCCGCCCATAATTATCTGGGCGGATGATACTTTCTTAACCACAATGATGAATACAATCTACCTGGGGGTCAATTATCCTTTGCACTGTCTTCTTTACTTGCGCCCCCGATCAACCACCAGACAATCAGGGAGAGAAAAGCCCAAACCACCCCAGTCGGCATCGTATCCCTTATCATGGCTGATACCCCCCAAACTACTAACCAGCCCAACCCAAGCGCCCAAAGTCCATAGACAATTAAACGTCGCATACCCGCACCTCCCCAATTTACTCTCCCAAACCACTGGGAGAAGCATCCCACACCCATGGGATTCAATATTAATAACGTAAGATTCCCGTTTTTATTACAGTTTTTTGCAATTTATTATGCCGGTAATAAATACCCCCAAGGACAATATGTCCTCGGGGGTAGAATTTATGCGGATAATTATGCTCGTACTTCAGTCAGCTGGTTGGGGGGTGGGTCTTTCAATGACCTCCAGCATCTCTTCATTGGAAGCGAATTTAAACTCCTCCAGCCCCAGTTTACCGGCTTCAGCCAGTTCTTGTGACTCCAGCCGTTGCCATTCACCCTTGGTAACAACTTTCTTAGCCAGCTTCGATAATCGAGAGCGAAATTCTTCCAGAACCTGGGTAATATTCTCCCCGGGCGGCTGGGTGTCGAGATACTGCAGCACAGCCCGGGCGCCGTTCTCGCCATCCTTGCGGGCCACGCCGACCAGCCCGTTGCTTGCTTCGCGCGACCAGCCAGCGACAAAAACCCGATCTATCGGTCTCTTAGCCTCCAGATCGTAGGCTTCATAAGAGTTCTCCTGCACGGGATAGTGAGGCTCTGGGCTTTTAACGAATTCATTCCAGCGCACCGGCAAGCCAAAATCCTCATCCACCCGGTCGCCGATGCAAAAGATAACCGTATCCACTGGCAGGGTCCGTTTCGTGCCCAGCCTTTTGGCCTTGGTATCGCCGTTTTTGGGCACCAGGGCAGTGTCTTCCACATCCAGGCCGCGCACTTGGCCTCGCTCACCGCCAATCATCCGGCTGGGGGAGGCCAGGAAATCAAAGGTAAAACGTGATTCGGAGACCGGATCCTGGGCTTTCACCAGCGCGGAGAGGATGAACTCCTTGGCTGCAGCCGGATCCTGCCCAACAGCTTGCATCCGCGTTGCAACCCGCTCGATTTCATCATCCAAATCCGCCAGGTCCAGGTTGCGGGCCACGCTCTCCATCTCTTTTTTGGTAAATTTGACTTCAGCTGGGCCGCGGCGCGCCACCGCAGTCACCTGACCCACTTTTACATCCCGGATCAGCCAGCGGGCGATGTCCAACATCACGTTGCCCACGCCAATTATGGCCACATGCTTCCCAATGGCAAACTTCATTTGACTGAAAGGGGGCAGCTTATTGTAGTGATAGACGATATCCTTGGCATGGTAGACTCCCAGTAGATCTTCACCCGGCAGACCCAACCACTTCGTGCCCTGCGCACCGACCGTGACCAAGACTGCCTGGAATCCCAGGGCATCCAATTCCTTGAGGGTTAAATCTCCTTTACGCCCAACCACCAGATTGCCGTAGTATTCGATATTGGGCGCTTCCAGGATGCGGCGGAATTGTTTACGCAGGCCACCCTTCATCTTGTGTTTAGAGTGGTAGATACCGTACTCAGCCAAACCTCCTGGTTTGATATCGCGGTTGATGAGCACGACATATACTCCCTGGTTGGCAAGCTGTTTGGCAGCATACAGCCCCGCTGGTCCAGCTCCAATGATTGCGACAAGGTAGTTGTTTTGCGATTCTGTTTCCACGCTAGCCCTTCCTTCGTTGGTATGGTGAGTTTTGACTGCGATTAATAAAGATTATAGCCTGATGGGAAAAATTTCACAAGTCATCGAAGCACAGCCACTCTTCTGGCTTGAGCAATGGTCTCCGATAATAAGAATCCATTGTCATAAAGTACATCTTCAGGCATATCGCCTCCAAGGCAATCCTCAAAGCTTATTACCCTTGGCTTCTTTAACTTACCTTAAAGTAATGATTTTCACATATCAGAATTGCAAGTTTTATGCTATAGTAATAATACGCCGGAATTTTATTGGTGCCCAATTATCAGTAATTTAAATTTCTCTACCTGTAAATAATGATGGTTATTTTCTGATAACCGGATAACCAGGTGGCGGGGTGCATTTGAATTACTTTGATTTGGACAATCTATATAAGCAGCAAACTTCCGCTGGTGAAAACCTGAGGTTTGTATTTGGGGTACTTGACACCAGCAGGCTTGATTGGGGAGAGCATAAAGCACCCATCCAGTTAGGCGATCTCTATCCGCTATATACCGGAAAAAATTTAACCACATCTCGACAGGGGAGTATTTGCGCAGTG
>JAUWLJ010000147.1 GCA_030613705.1 Chloroflexota bacterium | reverse complement strand
TAGAGAACTACCTGACTGGTTCATTGGATAAGATGGGGTTAGGGTATGAACAGCTGCACGAACTCAATCCCCGCCTGGTTTATTGTTCGATCAGCGGATACGGTCGCAGCGGTCCTTACGCTGGGAAGGGCGGTTATGATTTTATCCTCCAGGCTGAAGGTGGCATCATGGGCATCACCGGACCGGTTGAGGGACCTCCGTTCCGGGTGGGTGTCTCAATCATTGACCTCACCACCGGCATGTTCGCCTCGACAGCCATCCTGGCCGCCCTGCGCGCCCGGGATGTCACAGGAGAGGGCCAGCTCTTAGATCTCTCACTGCTTGACTCCTCGGCTGCCATCCTGGCCAACGTGGCTTCAAATTACCTGATCGGCGGCGTTGAACCCAAGCGCATGGGCAATGCACACTTCAATATCGCCCCTTACGAAGTTTTTCGCGCCCGCGATCGCTGGCTCACTCTGGGCGCCTTGAATCAGAGGCAGTGGGAGAATCTTTGTACTGTGGTTGATCGGCAGGAAATAATCGACGATCCATTATTTGCCAGCAATCAAGATCGTGTAGAAAACCGCGCATCCCTGGCAGAAGTGCTGAACGGTGCCTTTGCCGCTCGTGATGCCAGAGAGTGGATCGAAGAACTGCACCAGGTCGGGATCCCCAGCGGCGTGATCAATACCATCGCAGATGTTTTCAACCACCCCCAGGCTCAGGAACGGGAATTGAAAATAGAGCTGGAACATCCCACAGCTGGTGTTTTGAGCTTTCCGGGCTACCCGTACAAATTTTCTGAAACCCCCGCTCAGGCGCGTCGCCCACCCCCGCTGCTCGGAGAACACACCGATGAAGTGCTTTCAGAGCTGTTGGAATATTCTCCCGAAGAGGTGCAGGAACTGCACAAATTAGGGGCGATCTGAGCCTCATAAAATCAGCAGATAATAAAAATTATCAGGGAGTACCTATGTCAATAACGAAAGGTGAAATTCGATCTGGCGCTTATTACGACTCGGTGATTCTCATGCAGCTGCAGCGCTCTCTGACTGAACTGCCGGGTGTGATCGACGCCGGTGTGATCATGGGCACAGATGCCAACAAAGATTTACTTGCCCAGAGCGATCTTTTAGCACCAGAGATCAAAGCTGCTGGTGTCGATGATATGGTGATCGTGATTAAGGCTGATGACGAAACAGCAGCTCAGGCCGCCCTGGAAGGTGTGGACGATCTACTCGCTGCCCGCCGCAGTGGGGGTATAGAAGAAGATTACCGCCCGAAGAGCCTCGAATCAGCAGCCCAGATGATACCCGACGCACAATGGGTGCTTGTATCGGTTCCCGGGCGCTATGCTGCCGGTGTAGCCCGGAGTGCGTTGGATCTGGATAAACACGTTTTCCTCTACAGCGATAACATAACTTTAATGGATGAAATAGAGCTAAAGCATACCGCAGCTGGTAAAGGTCTGATTGTTATGGGACCGGATTGCGGTACTGCCATCGTCAATGGCGTCGGGCTGGGCTTCGCTAACAAGGTTCGCCGTGGTTCGATCGGCCTGGTCGCAGGCTCGGGTACAGGTTTGCAGCAGGTCACCTCCCGAATTCACCAGTTTGGGGGCGGCATCACCCAAGCTTTGGGTACAGGTGGACGCGACCTCACTGAACAGGTAGGCGCGGTGACCGCTCGTCAGGGACTCGACCTGCTCAGCCGCGATCCCCAGACTCAGGTCATCGTTCTGGTATCTAAGCCACCTTCAAAATCCGTTGCAGACGAGCTGGTGCAGACTGCCCGCCAGATAGGAAAACCAGTCGTGGTAGATTTTATTGGCTACTCGACCGCGCTGCGCAAAGTGGACAACGTCTATTTCGCCACCTCTTTCGATGAAACTGCCGAGTTGGCTGTCAAATTATCATCCAAAGGTGCGGCAGTCGAGCCAGATGAGCAATTCAATCTCGATTTATTTTCCCCAGATCAACGCTACCTGCGAGGGCTCTTCTCGGGTGGGACACTGGCCTACGAGGCTTTGCTGGTCCTGGAGAATTATTTACCCGCAGTGTATTCCAATGCCCCCTTGGACAAAAAATACCGCCTGGCGGACTCATTGGTCAGCCAGGAGCCTACCATTCTCGATCTGGGCGAAGCCGAGTTTACTGTTGGCCGCCTGCACCCCATGTTAGACAACGATCTGCGCCTGCGCCGTTTGGAAATGGAAGCCAGCGATCCCGCAGTTGCCGTAATTCTCCTGGGTGTCGTCCTGGGCTTTGGAGCGCACCCCGATCCTGCCTCAGAGCTGGCGCCTGCCATTATCAGCGCACGCACGGGAGCCGAGAAATCAGGCCGCTATCTAGAGGTCGTCGCCATCGTAACCGGAACGGATGAGGACCCACAGGATATGCACGCCCAAATTGAACAATTAGAGGCGGCAGGGGCGCGGGTTTTCACCAGCAACGATGCCGCTGCCAGCTTCGTTGGCCGGCTGGCGCAAGCCCTGGACCCAGCTGCGGCCAGGACGAGCCAGAATAATCTGGCAGAAGTAGATTTACAAGCCTTGAATCAACCCATGGCAGCCATCAATGTCGGGCTTGAAACTTTCACTGAGAGTTTGGCTGATCAAGGCGCACAGGTAGTTCAGGTAGAATGGCGTCCCCCAGCCAGTGGGGATGAAAAATTGATGGCTATCCTCGAGCGCATGAAAAGCAAATAAAAAAGGAGGCAGCTGATGAAAGAGTTCGTCGCCGCCTGTGTACAAATTGCGATCACCCCCAATGATGTGGAAGCCAACATAGCAAAAGGGTTATCCTGGCTGGAAAAAGCGGTCCACGAGTATGAAGCCGAGCTGGTCATTTTTCCAGAGACAGTCACAACTGGATACGAGACTGGACTGGATGCCGGTCAATTGTGGGACCTGGTGGATGAAGCACCGGGCCGTATTACCCAAGCCATACAAGCCAAAGCCAAGGAGCTGGGTGTCTACGTGGTCTGGCCTTCCTACCGCCGAGCCGGTGAGCGGGGAATGGTCTATAACTCTGCCATCTTGATCGGGAGCGATGGCGAGATAGCAGGCATTTATGACAAGACCCATCCCGCCCCATGGGAGCGGCAGGATGGGGGTGGTTGGGTTTTGGTCGGAGATCACGCGGATGTATTCAAGACCCCGCTTGGGGATATCGGCATGATCATCTGCTATGATGGCGACTTCCCCGAGCTGTCCCGCCTCCTGGCGGTGAAAGGCGCGGAGATCATCATCCGGGTATCTGCCCTGCAGCGCAGCTACGACATCTGGTATATCACCAATGCTGCCCGCGCATACGATAATCATGTCTACCTGTTGGCCAGCAACTTGATCGGACCCGATGCAGGGGGAAATTATGGCTTCGGTCACAGTATGATCCTCAACCCGATCGCCTGGCGGTTGGCTCAAGCGCGCGGCACCGAAGAGATCATCGCCGCCAGGCTCGATCCCGACCCAATGCGCTATATCACCTATGGCAGCAAGAGCCTTCAGAATTTCGACCACCTGGAAGATCGAAACTTAAAACTTTACGAAGGGATCTTGAAAGAAGCCCGCTCTCGTTTTGAACCTGGGATTCGTTTCCCCAGGAAGTAGCAGACATTAAAACCTATACCATAAATAATGCGAAAGGTGAAATCCATGGACATTGAAAAAGCAAATACTGAAGCCACACAGCGCATGATGGAAGCCCGTCCGGTGGTTGTGGGGATGGGTAAGGCGATTGATGTGATCCCAGGCATGCGGGATGATCTACTCCTGCATGCAGGCCCACCTATCACCTGGGGACGCGCTTCTGGCCCGATGCAGGGCGCCATAACCGGCGCATTGATCTTCGAAGGCAAAGCAAAAAACGGTGCAGAGGCACAAGCCCTGGTCGAATCTGGCGCGATCAAACTTGAGCCTTGCCACGACCATCAATCTGTCGGACCCATGGCAGGCGTGATCTGCCCTTCCATGTCAGTTTATATCCTCGAAAACCTGACCCACGGCAACAAATCGTTCTCCAACTTAAACGAAGGCTATGGCAAGGTGCTGCGCTATGGTGCTTACAGCGAGGAGGTGTTGGAGCGCCTGCGCTGGATGGAAGAGGTGATGGCTCCGGTTTTGGGAAAGGCGATAGAAATGTCCGGCGGGATCGACATTCGTGTTCTATTAGCGGAAGCGCTGCATATGGGAGACGAGGGTCACAACCGCAACAAAGCTGGCTCGATCATGTTCACCAAAAACTTGGCGCCTTATATCGTTAAGGCGACCGATGATTCCGCAGTGGCATCCGAGATCATCCAAGCCTTGGGAGATAACGCCCTCAGCGTGCTGAATCCAGTCATGGCAGCTTGTAAGGCGATGGTCGACACAGCCCATAATATTGAAGGCAGTACGATTGTCAGCGTGATGGCTCGCAACGGCACCGATTTTGGTATCCGGGTCAGCGGTTTGGGCGATCGCTGGTTTACAGCTCCAGTCGCGGTCCCCCAGGGATTGTACTTCCCGGGCTTTACGGCCGAGGATGCCAGCGGTGATATTGGTGACAGCACCATCACTGAGACGGCAGGCATTGGTGCCTTTGCCATGGCCAGCGCCCCCGCCATCGTTACTTTCGTCAGCGGCACCCCTAGAGATGCAATCAATGCCACCCTGGAAATGTACGAAATTTGTTTCACTGAACATAAATACTTCACCATCCCACCGCTTGATTTTCGCGGCACCCCCACCGGAATAGATATCCGCAAGGTGGTCGAAAAAGGCATCACCCCGCGCGTCAATACCGGCATCGCCCACAAGGAGGCTGGTGTCGGACAGGTCGGGGCTGGATTGGTGCGGCCACCGATGAACATGTTCGAAGAAGCCCTGGTTGCATATGCTGAAAAATATGGGTTTTAGGGATTGGAGAATGGATATTAGGTATTAGAGATTGGAGATTAGTGAATAGAGATCGGATATTTGGTAAAGGAGCGAGAGGATGTCGTTGAAGTTTGAGGAATTGAGGGTCCTTCAGACTGCTGAGGCAACGGCAGATGGTATTTGGAAACAAGTTGTCCAGTGGGACCCATTTGTGCGAGATGTTGTCGGCAAACAACTTGCCAGAGCTGCGGACTCAATCGGAGCAAACATCGCGGAAGCCTTCGGTCGTTTTCATTATGGTGAGAAAGTACAATTCTTATATTATGCCCGTGGAAGCCTTTTTGAGACCAAATACTGGCTCAACCGCGCACTGGAACGTGAACTGATGCCATCTAATCAGGTGAAGGACTACGCCTCCCAATTGTCCGATCTGGCGCGTCAATTAAACGCCTTTATTTCCACTCTGAAAGCTCAACGACACAACAACAAATCAAAGTTGAAATCAATAGCCGAAGCTCCCATTCATTACTTGGATGATCAAGATAATGACGTATCAAGATCCCTATTTACAGACGATGAGATTCGGTGGATCCAAAATACTTAAATACCTAATACCAAATATCTAATACCCAATATCTAATACCTAATATCAAATATCTAATAACCAGGAAAGGAGAAAGAATGGATAGGGAACAATTTATTAAAGTAATGTCCGATACGAAACTTTACGATCTGACTCAAGGCTGCAGCATCTTCACGCCACCCTGGCCAGGAGAAAAAGCTTTAGAGATCCATTTCTTCAAACGGGTCACTGGTGCGTATGGTGGCGGTCTGGGAGCGAACGGACAGCTGCTGAACTGGCGCAACACCGTAGGGACTCACCTGGTCGGCGAAACCGCCTTCCATTCCGGTGGCAGAGCGATAGCGGACATCCCCCTGGAAGACCTTTGTGGTCCTGGCGTGGTCGTCGATATCTCCGAGGCGGTATCCGATTACAGTCTCTACACCCCTGAGATGATCCTGGAGAGAGCAACGGTCAAAGAGGGCGATATCCTGATCATCAATACTGGCTACCACCGCTACTCATGGGATT